>NZ_JBWKOF010000010.1:183461-264164 GCF_059415945.1 Pseudomonas sp. GW821-FHT09H03
CGTACGCAGATTTTGTGTCCGCTACAGATTCACTGTAGGAGCGAGCATGCTCGCGATGAGGCCGGCACATCCAACATCTCTGGTGACTGACACTGCGCCTTCGCGAGCAAGCCCGCTCCCACAGTGGATCTGTGGTAGTACGCAGATTTTGTGTCCGCTACAAATTCACTGTAGGAGCGAGCATGCTCGCGATGAGGCCGGTACAAACAGCATCACTCCCCGGCGATAAAACTCACCCGCACCTTCAACCCCGCCTGCTCGCCATCATGCAGACTGATCTGTGCCAGGTGCGCGCGGCAGATTTCTCCGACAATCGCCAAGCCCAATCCCGAACCGGCCACCTGCTGGTTACGCCGGTAAAAACGTTCAAACACCCGGTCACGTTCATCCAGAGGAATCCCCGGTCCGTCATCCTCCACCTCAAGCACCGCCGGGGCCGTGACGCGCAGGATCACATTGCCACCCGGCGGCGTGTGGGCCAGGGCGTTATCCACCAGATTGCTCAGCAGTTCGTTCAACAGCGTCGGTTCACCGCGCAACCACACCGGTTCGTCCGCTTCCAGCGCCAGTGCGACACCGCGTTTATGCGCCAAGGGTGCCATGGCCATGCCCAGCTCCCGTGCCAGCTGACTTAGATCCAGCAACTGCGCGCCGCCTTCGGCAATGGCCCTGGCGCCATTTTCGACCCGAGCCAGGGACAGCAACTGATTGGCCAGATGGGTCAAGCGGTCAGTACTCTGCGCTGCGGTTTCCAGGGTACTGCGCCAGGCCTGCGGTTCACTTGAGCGCATGCCCAACTCCAGGCGTGCCTTGAGCGCTGCCAACGGGGTTCGCAGTTCATGGGCCGCATCGGCAATGAACTGCGCCTGGCGTTCGAACTGCCCGCGCAAGCGCTCGGTAAAGTGATTGAGCGCACGCACCAACGGCCACAACTCATGTTGCACTTCCACCAGCGGCAATGGCCGAAGGTCATCCGGCTGACGCTCTTCCACCGCCGAGCGCAAGCGCTCCAGCGGACGCAGCGCGGCACTGACCGCAAACCACACCACCATCAACGCACCAATCGCCAGCATGCCCAGACGCAGCAAAGTGTCCGCCGCCAGACTGCGGGCCATGCTGACGCGCGCCTCATCAGTCTCCGCCACGCGGATTTCCGCCATGCCGTTCATGTTCGGTTCGCTGACCGGCTTGAGCAGGCTCACCACTCGCACGTTCTGCCCTCGATAGGTCGCGTTGTAAAAACGCGCCAGGGCCGGATAGTCGTCGGTGCGAGGCGTACCGGGAGGTGGTGGTGGAAGGTTTTCGTAACCGGAAATCAGCTTCTGATTGATGTCGTTGACCAGGTAGAAAATCCGCCCGGCGCTGTCGTAAGCGAAGGTATCGAGGGCTACATAAGGTACGTCCGCACTCAGCGTGCCGTCGCGCTGGGTGACGCCGGCGGCAATGGTCCGCGCCGATGCCAGCAAGGTCCGGTCATAGGCGGTGTCGGCGGCCTCGCGACCGTTCCAGTAGGCGCTCAGACCGCTGGCCAGCATCAGTACCACCAACAACAGCGCGAGGTTCCATAGCAACCGCCAGCGCAGGCTGTTGGGCTTATGCATCGCGGCTTTCCAGCAAGTAGCCGAGGCCGCGGAAGGTCACGATGGCGACCGGCTGGCCATCGAGTTTCTTGCGCAAGCGATGCACGTAGATTTCGATCGCATCGGGGCTGGCTTCTTCGTCTAGGCCGAACACCTGCGAGGCCAGTTGCTCCTTGCTCATCACTCGGCCAGGCCTGGCAATCAAGGCTTCGAGCACGGCCTGCTCGCGGGAAGTCAGGGTCAGCAGTTCTTCGCCGAGGGTGAAGCGCCGGGTTTCCAGGTCATAGGCCAGCACACCGCAGCGCTGGATGCGCTCACCGCCCAGCACGCTGCGGCGCAGCAAGGCTTTGACCCGGGCTTCGAGCTCGCTCAGCTCGAAAGGCTTGGCCAGGTAATCGTCGGCACCCAGGTTCAGGCCATGGACCCGATCCTTGACGTCACTGCGGGCGGTGAGCATCAGCACCGGCAGATTCTTGCCCCGGGCACGCAGGCGCGCCAGCACTTCGAAACCATCCATGCGCGGCAGGCCGACATCGAGAATCGCCATGGCGTATTCCTCGCTGCCCAGCGCCAGATCGGCAGCCACGCCATCGTGCAGCACGTCCACGGTCAACCCGGTGCTTTTCAGTGCCTGGGCGACACTATCGGCGAGCTGCAGATGATCTTCGACGAGCAGGACACGCATGGATCTTTACCTCGTTCAGGGATGGTCGACGCCATTCTTTGGCGCGGAGTTTACCGCCGCAACCGACGCTGTGAAGCCCGAAAAAACATGAAAGCCCGATGAAAGGTTAGCGAAAGGTTGGCACGTTAGAGTCGGCCCACGGATGGTTTCGACTGCAGACCATCGAATCGTAGTTTGAAACGTGCCTTGCCATGTAACTACCGAAAAACGCCTTGAAGCGTTTTCGCCAATAAGAACAATAAACGAGGTATTGCATCATGCTGCCCACACAGCTTCAGGCTTGCCCGCCCCGCCCACTTCATCGATCCCCTGTTCTTACGCTTGCCAGCGCCGAAGCCGGCTGCTCGTCGTTCAGACCGCGCCGAACTGAACACACTCAAAGCGTAAGAAATCGTCGCGCTTGAATCATCCCCAAAAACAATAACTCCCGTGGAGACAACAATGAATCGATCACTGCGCCGTTTCGCCCTCGCCGCCAGCTGTGTGCTGTTCGCCGGCCCACTCATGGCCGAGCCAAAACGCCCGGAATGCATCGCCCCGGCCTCGCCCGGCGGTGGTTTCGACCTGACCTGCAAACTGGCGCAAAGCGCGCTGGTCAACGAGAAACTGCTGAGCAAGCCGATGCGCGTGACTTACATGCCCGGCGGTGTCGGTGCGGTGGCCTACAACGCAGTGGTCGCCCAGCGCCCTGCCGATGCCGGCACGCTGGTGGCCTGGTCCAGTGGCTCGCTGTTGAACCTGGCCCAGGGCAAGTTCGGTCGCTTCGACGAAACCAACGTGCGCTGGCTGGCAGCGGTGGGCACCAGCTACGGCGCCATCGCAGTGAAAAACGATTCGCCCTACAAGACTCTGGACGATCTGGTGCAGGCCCTGAAGAAAGATCCGAGCTCCGTGGTGATCGGTTCCGGCGGCACCGTCGGCAGCCAGGACTGGATGCAAACCGCGCTGATCGCCAAAGCCGCCGGGATCAACCCGCGGGACCTGCGCTACGTTGCCCTCGAAGGCGGCGGTGAAATCGCCACCGCCCTGCTCGGCGGTCACATCCAGGTCGGCAGCACGGACATTTCCGACTCCATGCCGCACATCCAGAGCGGGGACATGCGCCTGCTGGCGGTGTTCTCCGACAAGCGTTTGGACGAGCCGGAGATGAAAGACATCCCTACCGCCAAAGAGCAAGGCTACGACATCGTCTGGCCGGTGGTTCGCGGCTTCTACCTCGGGCCGAAAGTCAGCGATGAAGACTACGCCTGGTGGAAAGACTCCTTCGACAAACTGCTGGTGTCCGAGGAATTCGCCAAGCTGCGCGATCAGCGCGAACTCTTCCCGTTCGCCATGACCGGCCCGGAGCTGGACACCTACGTGAAGAAGCAAGTCGCGGACTACAAAGTGCTGGCCAAAGAGTTCGGCCTGATCCAGTGATCGCCTCTGTCTAGCGGCTGCGGCTCCGTTTTGCGGAGCCGCGGCACAGGAGTTCCTTATGCTCTTACAACGTATTTTCGCTTCGGTGCTGTTGCTGGCCTGTGTCGGCCTGGCCTTGATGGCGTGGCCGTATCAAGCGGCTTTTTCCTACGAACCGGTGGGGCCTCGGGCCTTTCCCTTGCTGATGCTCGCCTTGATGGGTTGCGCGCTGTTGTACATGGCGTTTCGACCGACACCTATCGTGCACAGCGAAGACGACCCGAAACTGGACCGTGAAACCCTGAACAAGATTGGCCTCTGCATCGTGCTGCTGCTGATCTTCGCCGGGTTGTTCGAACCTCTGGGCTTCATCCTCAGCAGCATCCTGATCGGTATTCCGATGGCGCGCCTGTATGGCGGTCGCTGGCTGCCCAGCGTGGTCGTCACCACGCTGATGGCCGTTGGACTCTACCTGTTGTTCGACAAGTTGATGGACGTGCCGCTGCCCTTGGGCCTGCTCGACGTTCTGGAGAACTGATATGGATACCCTTGGCTATTTGGGTCAGGGTTTCGGCGTCGCGCTGAGCCCGTACAACCTGGTGACCGCCCTCTGCGGCACCCTGATCGGCACCGTCGTCGGTTTGTTGCCGGGCCTGGGCCCGATCAACGGCGTGGCGTTGTTGATCCCGATCGCGTTCGCCCTCGGCCTGCCACCGGAATCGGCGCTGATCCTGCTGGCGGCGGTGTACCTGGGCTGCGAATATGGCGGGCGGATCAGCTCGATCCTGCTGAACATTCCGGGCGAAGCCTCCACCGTGATGACCACCCTCGACGGTTACCCGATGGCCCGCAAAGGCCTGGCTGGTGTGGCCTTGTCTCTGTCGGCTTGGAGTTCTTTCATCGGTGCGTTCATCGCCACCTGCGGCATGGTGCTGTTTGCCCCGCTACTGGCGAAATGGGCAATTGCCTTCGGCCCGGCGGAATACTTCGTGCTGATGGTATTCGCCATTGTCTGTCTGGGCGGCATGGCCGGTGACCGACCACTGAAAACCTTTATCGCCGCATTGATCGGCCTGTTTCTGTCGACCGTTGGCATCGATGCCAACAGCGGTGTGTACCGCTTCACCGGCGACAACATCCACCTCACTGACGGCATTCAGTTTGTCGTGCTGGTGCTGGGCCTGTTCTCCATCAGTGAAATCCTCCTGCTGCTGGAAAAAACCCATAGAGGCCAGGAAGCGGTGAAGGCGACCGGGCGCATGATGTTCAACTTCAAGGAAGCTTCAGCGGTGTTCGTTGTGAACATCCGTTGCGGTGTATTCGGTTTCATCATGGGTGTATTGCCGGGGGCCGGTGCAACCCTGGCCAGCGCCGTGGCCTACATGACCGAAAAACGTATCGCCGGCGCCAAGGGTACCTTCGGCCAGGGCGACATGCGCGGTCTCGCCGCTCCGGAAACCGCCATCGGTGCATCCGCCTGCGGCGCCCTGGTGCCGATGCTGACCCTCGGCGTGCCGGGTTCGGGTACGACGGCGGTGATGATCGGCGCCCTGTCGCTGTACAACATCACTCCCGGCCCCCTGCTGTTCCAGCAGCAACCGGACATCGTCTGGGGCCTGATTGCCTCGTTGTTCATCGCCAACATCATGCTGGTGATCCTCAACATTCCGATGATCCGCATCTTCACCCGCATCCTCGCCGTGCCGAACTGGGCACTGGTGCCGGTGATCGCGATCATCACAGGGATCGGCGTCTATGCGGTGCACGCCACCACCTTCGACTTGTTCCTGATGGTCGGCATCGGCATCTTCGGCTACATCCTGCGTAAACTGGACTTCCCGCTGTCGCCGGTACTGCTGGGGTTCATTCTCGGAGGGCTGATGGAACAAAACCTGCGTCGCGCGCTGTCGATTTCCAACGGTGCGCTGGAAATCCTCTGGTCGAGCCCGATCACCTTCGGTGTCTGGGTGCTGACCGTGGTCATGCTGTTGGTGCCGCTGCTGCGGATCTGGCGCAAACGTTCGGTTGCACGGCGCGTTATCGCCGATGTCTGATCGAACACCCTTCAAAGCCTGGTGGGGAACCCCGCTGGTCGGCCTGCTCGGCGGATACCTCGCCAGCCAGGTCGGCTGGCCTCTGCCGTGGATGGTCGGCTCGTTGCTGGCGATCATCCTCGTGCGCTGCCTGACTCCCTGGCAACTGGCGGAAATCCCGGGCGGGCGCAAGTGCGGCCAGTGGGTCATCGGTATCGGTATCGGCCTGCACTTCACCCCGGTGGTGATGGAACAGGTGCTCAGTCATTTCGGTTTGATCTTCTTCGGAGCCTTGGTCACCAGCCTGTCCGCCGTGGTCGGGGTCTGGTTGATGCGGCGCACCGGTGAAGATCGCGCCACCGCGTTTTTTTCCAGCATGCCCGGCGGTTCAGGGGAGATGGTCAACCTCGGCGCCCGCAATGGCGCGGTGCTCAGTCGCGTGGCGGCGGGGCAGAGTTTGCGGGTGCTGGTGGTGGTGCTCTGTGTACCGGCGGCATTCAAGTATTTGATGGGCGACGGTACGCCGGTCTCCCATGCCACCAGTGTGGACTGGCGCTGGCTGGCACTTCTATTCCCGGCGGGCGCTTTGGCGGCCTGGATCTGGGAGCGCCTGCGTCAACCCAACCCCTGGCTGTTCGGGCCGTTGCTGGTGACGGCTGCGGTGAGCATCGGTTGGGACCTGCACATCGCCTTGCCCAACGGCGGCAGCGAGATCGGCCAATGGCTGATCGGCAGTGGTCTGGGTTGTCACTTCAACCGGCAGTTTTTCCGTCGCGCCCCGTCGTTCATGGGCCGGACGTTGATCGGCACGGTGCTGACCATGCTGATCGCCACGGCGGCGGCATTGGCCCTGAGTGCGCTGACCCATCTGGATCTGCGGTCTCTGACATTGGGCATGATGCCCGGGGGGATTGCCGAGATGAGCCTGACGGCGCAAACCCTGCAACTGTCGGTGCCGCTGGTAACGGCGATGCAGGTGATGCGGTTGTTGTTTGTGTTGTTTCTGGCGGAGCCTTTGTTCAGATATTGGAACCGCAATCCAGAGTAAAGACCGGGTTAAATTCATCGCCAGCAGGCTGGCTCCCACAGGTTTTGTAAACACCGCAAAATCAATGTGGGAGCCAGCCTGCTGGCGATGCTTTTCAAACCGGCGGCAACCGCCACTCGATCGGCGTCTCGCCATTCTGTTCGAGAAACTTGTTGGTCCGGCCAAAGTGCCCGCAACCGAGGAAGCCACGATAGGCCGACAGCGGTGACGGATGCACCGAGGTCAGCACCAGGTGCTTGGTCGCATCGATCAGCTTCTGCTTGCTCTGGGCATGCGCGCCCCACAGCATGAACACCAGATGTGGCTGATGCTGGCTGACCACTTCAATGATCCGGTCGGTGAAAAACTGCCAGCCCTTGTCCTTGTGCGCGTTGGCGTTGGCGCGTTCCACCGTCATGGTGGTGTTGATCATCAGCACGCCCTGATCGGCCCAGCTCTGCAGGTGGCCGTGATTGGGGATGTCGATGTTCAGGTCGCGCTTGAGCTCTTTATAGATGTTCACCAGCGACGGTGGCGCCGGCACCCCGGGTTGCACCGAAAAGCACAGGCCATGGGCCTGGCCCGGTCCGTGATACGGGTCCTGGCCAAGGATGACCACCTTGACCTTGTCCAGCGGGGTAGAGTTGAGCGCGTTGAATATCATCGGACCCGGTGGATAGATCTCTTTGCCGGCCGCGCGCTCCTGTTGCAGAAAGTTTCGCAACTCTTTCATGTAGGGCTGGTCGAATTCGGCACGCAGGGCCTCCTTCCAGCTCGGTTCGAGTTTGATACGGTCATCTGCAGTCATGGTTACATCCGGTAAAGACAATGGGGCGAACCCTAGGAAACCCTCCCTGGCTTGTCAATTGCTCTGACGCAGATCCAGCACTTTCCTACGCAGCGATCATACTGAACGTTCAAATTCCCGATCGAGGTCACGATGAATCTGCACTTCGAAGAACTCACCGGCACCGACGGCGCCCGTATCGGCATCGCCAGCCTGGACGCCGAACAGTCACTCAATGCCCTGTCCCTGCCGATGATCAACGCCCTGCGCGAGCGCATGGACGTTTGGGCCAGGGACGCGCAAATCGTCTGCGTGCTGTTGCGCGGCAATGGCGCAAAGGCTTTTTGCGCCGGCGGCGAAGTGCGCAGCCTGGTGGACGCCTGTCGTGCCCACCCGGGTGAGGTGCCGCCATTGGCCGCGCAATTTTTTGCCGCGGAGTATCGCCTGGACTTCAACCTGCACACCTACCCCAAACCGCTGATCTGCTGGGGCCATGGTTATGTGCTCGGCGGTGGCATGGGGTTGTTGCAAGGCGCAAATATCCGCATCGTCACACCGAGCAGCCGCCTGGCAATGCCCGAGATCAGCATCGGCCTGTACCCGGACGTCGGCGCCAGCTGGTTCCTGTCGCGACTGCCGGGCAAGCTCGGGTTGTTCCTGGGGCTGACCGGTGCCCATATGAACGGCCGCGACGCCATTGACCTGGACCTGGCGGACCGTTTCCTGCTCGATGAGCAGCAGCAGGACCTGATCGAAGGTCTGTTGCAATTGAACTGGCAGGAACAGACACCCATGCAGCTCAACAGTCTGCTCAAGGCGTTGCAGCAGGAAGCCGTAGCCGGGATGCCCGAAGCCCAGTGGCTGCCACGTCGTCGACAGATCGACGAATGGCTGGATGTCAGTGATGTGCGTTGCGCGTGGAAAGCCATCAGTGCGTTGGCCGATCACACCGACCCGCTGCTCAGTCGGGCGGCGAAGACCATGAGCGCAGGCTCGCCACTGACTGCGCATCTGGTCTGGGAGCAGATCCAGCGCGCCCGGCACCTGTCACTGGCCCAGGTTTTTCAGATGGAATACACCCTGAGCCTCAACTGCTGCCGTCATCCGGAGTTCAGCGAAGGGGTGCGCGCGCGGTTGATCGACAAGGATCAGAAGCCCCACTGGCACTGGCCGGATGTCAACAACGTGCCGGATGCGGTCGTGGAGGCGCATTTTCACAAGGCGTGGGAAGGTCGGCACCCGTTGGCGGATCTGTCGTCGGAATACTGAAAACCGATGTGGGAGCGGGCTTGCTCGCGAAGGCGGAGTGTCAGCCACATTCTTGTTGTCTGACACTCCGCCTTCGCGAGCAAGCCCGCTCCCACAAATGGATCGCTATAACAGTTAGTTAACGGTTACCGCCGCGGCCCGCGCGGCCGCCACGACTACTGTGATTATTGCCCGCGCCATGACTTCCGGAATCATTGTTCCAGCCACTCCGGTTATGGCCGTCCCACCCACGATTCTGATGCGCCCGGTAGTCGCTCCGCGACGGCTGCTGGTAATAACGCGGCGACTGTTGGGTATGACGCGGCGACTGGTAGTAGTGCCCAGCCGGTTGATAGACCCGTGGCTGCGAGTAGTAGCGCGGCGTGGGCTGGTAATACCGTGCAGGTGGAGCGTAGTACCGGGCAGGCGGCGAGTAGTAGCCGCCACCATTGGAGTAATAGCTACCGCCGGTGTAATAGTTTGGCGCTGACGAGGTATAGACCTCTGACCTGTAGTAACCGTCTCCTCCATCGTAATAAGGCACGCATCCGCCCAGGGACAAACCCAACACTGCAAGCAGTAGAATTCGGCGCAGCTTTTTTTGACAGAGCATGGCGGCCTCCTGGACCGCGAGTGAGCCATACCAGCGACGCTGGCAGGCGGCAGTCAATAGTTCTGTGACTGTCGAAATATCAGACATCGAATTCGAGACCTGGTGCGCCCTCGCAACAAGTTGAAACACCTCGCCGATGAAAGGTTTTTCATCCATGCAGGTTTCGGATCAGCGGCCAGCCACGCCGCATCTCAGTGCACTAATGCACCATCACAAGGCAAGCCGCCCCGGCACTTAAACACGTTGATGCCCGCACCGCCCGTCCCAGAGCCTTCCACCGGACTTGGCACGGCTCTCGCTTAAACAAAGCCAGTGCAGGAGTCACACAGGTTCGCGGCACCACAATTTGCAAATGGCTGACTAGGGTTCCGGCTCGCTTCGCGAGTGACTGGTCCGAGAGTTGGCGACCTCCAGTTGAGGTTACACGGCGGGACAAAAGCCCGGGAGAAAAGCCACCGTTAGCGGTGCCGCTGCCTTCCTGTCCGCCCTTGATCAACTGGAGAACCACCATGTCCCAGCTTCGTTTACCCGCCCTGCTCGCCGCGGCCTTCGCCGCCATCGTGAGCTTTTCGTCCCAGGCCGCACAGAAAGATCACTTCAGCGTCTGCTGGACGATCTATGCCGGCTGGATGCCCTGGGAATATGCCGGCAGCCAGGGCATCGTCGACAAATGGGCGAAAAAGTACGGCATCAAGATCGATGTCGTGCAGCTCAACGACTACGTCGAATCGATCAACCAGTACACCGCCGGCCAGTTCGATGGCTGCACCATGACCAACATGGACGCGCTGACCATCCCCGCAGCCGGTGGCGTCGACAGCACCGCGCTGATCGTCAGCGACTTCTCCAACGGCAACGACGGCATTGTGCTCAAGGGCGAAGGCAAGAAAATCACCGACCTCAAGGGCATGGACGTCAACCTCGTCGAGCTGTCGGTCTCCCACTACCTGCTGGCCCGGGCCCTGGATTCGGTGGACCTCACCGAGAAAGACCTGAAAGTGGTCAACACCTCCGACGCCGATATCTCGGCCGCCTTCAACACCGATCAGGTCAACGCCGTCACCACCTGGAACCCGATGCTTTCGGACATCAAGGCCAAACCTGCGGTGACCGAGGTGTTCAACTCCAGCCAGATCCCCGGCGAAATCATGGACATGATGGTGGTCAACAGCGCCACCCTCAAAGACAACCCGGCCCTGGGCAAAGCGTTGACCGGTGCCTGGTTCGAAGTGGTCGAGTTGATGAACGCGAAAAACGCCGCCAGCCAAGCCGCCCTGGAACACATGGCCAAAGCTTCGGGCACCGACCTGGCCGGTTTCCAGGCGCAACTGGACACCACCAAATTGTTCGCCACCCCCCAGGAAGCCCTCGCGTTCTCCACCAGCAAGCAACTGCCGGAAACCATGCGCAAGGTTGCCGAATTTTCCTTCCAGCACGGCTTGCTGGGTGAAGGCGCCAAGGACACCAGCGCGGTCGGCATGGACTTCGCCAACGGCGTGACCAGCGGCGACAAGGGCAACCTCAAGCTGCGCTTCGATCCGACTTACGTGCAGATGGCCGCCGACGCCAAGCTGTAAGAAGAGGACCTGGCCATGCGCCTGATCAATCGCCACCCGGATCGCCCGAGTCGCCTGCTGTTGGTGATCCTGCCGTTCGCCCTCGTGCTGTTCGCCTACTTCCTGGGCTCGGCCGAGCGACTGGCGGACAACCCCAACGACAAGCTGCTGCCCAGTGCCGTGCAGATGACCGACGCGGTGAAACGCCTGGCCTTCGTCGCCGACGCGCGCACCGGTGAATACCTGCTCTGGCAGGACACCGCCTCCAGTCTGCGCCGCCTGGCCATCGGCCTTGGCATCAGCGCTTTGGCCGGCCTGTGCCTGGGCATGGCCGCCGGCACGCTGCCGTTGTTCGGCGCGCCGTTGTCGCCGTTGCTGACGGTGCTGTCGATGGTGCCGCCGCTGGCGATTCTGCCGATCCTGTTCATCGTCTTCGGCCTCGGGGAGTTGTCGAAAGTGATGCTGATCGTGATCGGCATCACTCCGTGCCTTGCCCGTGACCTGGAGCAACGCGCCCGTGAAATTCCCGTCGAGTTGCTGATCAAGGCCCAGACCCTCGGCGCGTCGACCTGGACCCTGATGCTGCGGGTGGTCTTGCCACAGTTGCTGCCACGCCTGCTGATCTCACTGCGGCTGATGCTGGGCTCGGCGTGGTTGTTCCTGATTGCCGCAGAAGCCATTGCCTCCACCGACGGCCTCGGCTACCGGATTTTCCTGGTGCGCCGCTACCTGGCGATGGACGTAATTCTCCCCTACGTGGTGTGGATCACCCTGCTCGCCTGGCTGATGGATTGGGGGCTCAAGCGCCTGACCCAACGTGCGTTCCCCTGGTACGAAGGAGCGCGGGCATGAGCTTTATCACCGTGAAAAACGTCTGGCAGCAATACGCCGATCTGGTAGTGCTCGAAGGCTTGAATCTGAGCGTCAGCGAGGGTGAGTTCTGCACCTTGGTCGGCGCGTCCGGTTGTGGCAAATCGACCTTTCTGCGCCTGCTGCTGGGGCAGGAGCGCGCCAGTCGCGGCGAGATCCTGCTGGACGGCCAGCCCCTGGCCGGTGAACCGGATGCCAGCCGTGGCGTGGTGTTCCAGCGCTATTCGGTGTTCCCGCACCTGAGCGTGCTGGACAACGTCGCCCTCGGCCTGGAACTGCCACGCTCGCCGCTGCTTGGACGTCTGTTCGGCAGCGCCAAACGTGACGCCCGGGAACAGGCTTCGGTGCTGCTGCACAAAGTCGGCCTCGGCCACTCGCTGGACAAGTACCCGGCGCAGCTCTCCGGCGGCATGCAGCAACGGCTGGCCATCGCCCAGGCGCTGATCATGAAACCACGGGTACTGCTGCTCGACGAGCCGTTCGGCGCCCTCGACCCGGGTATCCGCAAAGACATGCACAGCCTGCTGCTGGAGCTGTGGCGCGAGACCCGACTGACGGTGTTCATGGTCACCCATGACCTGTCCGAAGGCTTCAGTCTCGGCACGCGCCTGATGGTATTCGACAAGGTCCGCGTCGACCCGCACGCCCCGGGCGCCTATGGCGCACGCATCACCTACGACATCCCTTTGAACAGCGACCGCCGCACCACCCGTGCCGCCGTCGACGCCCTGCCGGCACCGCTGGCGGGCACGCTGCGTATCGCTTGAGAGGAATTTGCCCATGACTGATTCGACCCAACTGTTCCCGCCCTTCGCCGAAGAAATGCTGCCCGGCGGCGGCCACCGCTCGTTCGTGTTGAAACGCGGCCAGCTATTGCGCCTGACCGACCTGCGCGGCGGTGCCAACGTCAGCCTGACGCTGCTCAATGCCAACGAGAAAACCGAGCGCCTGAACCTGCCCGACAGCCTCAAATGCCAACACACCGCCAAGCTGACGACAGGCCATTGCCTGTACTCGGACATGGGCCGCGTGCTGGCTGCCATCACGGCCGACACCTGCGGCTGGAGCGACAGCCTGGGCGGCGTGCTCTGCGCTGAAGAAGTCGCGCAAAAATACGGCGAAGGGCGCTATCAGGAACTGCGCAACGGCTTCTTCCGCAACGGCACCGACAACCTGCTGGTGGAACTGGGCAAGTGGGGGCTGGGCCTGTCCGACCTGCTGATGACACTCAACCTGTTCAGCCGGGTGAACGTCGATGAGGCCGGACGTTTTCACTTCGTCGAGGGCAACTCCAAGGCCGGCGACTACATCGAGCTGTACGCGCCGATGGACACCCTGGTGGTGCTCACCGCCCTGCAACATCCGATGGACCCGTCACCGCAATACGCCCCCAAACCCTTGAAGCTCAGCTGGATGAACGCTGACGCCAGCGTCGCCGAACACTGCCGCACTTCGCGCCCGGAAAACGAGCGCGGCTTCATCAACACCGACCGTCTGTTCGCCTGAGGATCGCTGCCATGTCACTCGCTATCGCCACCGCTGCTTCCAATGGAAATGCCGCAAGCAGGCAGCCAGAAACCGCGATCTACCGCGCCACCATCCCCGCCGGCGAACCCTGGCTGATGGAGGTCAAGGCCGGCCAGACCTTGCGCATCCTCGACCTGGAGGGCAACCAGGCCGTCGACACCCTGTTCTACAGCGTCGCCAACCCGAAGGAACGCTATGACGTACAGCGCACCTTGCGCCGGCAGAACAGCGTGTACCTGAGCACCGGCAGCGTGCTGTATTCCAACCTCGGCAAGCCGATGCTGAGCATAGTCGCCGACACCTGCGGCCGTCACGACACCCTCGGCGGTGCCTGCGCGCAAGAGAGCAACACCGTGCGCTACGCCCTGGAGAAACGCTACATGCACAGCTGCCGCGACAACTACCTGCGTGCCTGTGTCCACGACGGTCGCCTGGGCAAGGGCGATATCGGGCCGAACATCAACTTCTTCATGAACGTGCCGGTCACCGCTGATGGCGGGTTGACCTTCGAAGACGGGATATCCGCCCCGGGTAAATACGTCGACCTGCGTGCCGAGATGGACGTGATCGTGCTGATCTCCAACTGCCCGCAACTGAACAACCCGTGCAACGCCTATAACCCCACCCCTGCGGAGCTGCTGGTATGGAACTGAAATTAGCGCGGTTGCGTAAATGGTTGTTTTCCCTGTGCCAGTCCCGCTCCGGCCAGTGCCTCAAAAAGTAAAACCACCACAACTCCCAATGTGGGAGCGGGCTTGCTCGCGAAGGGGCCGTCACATCCAACATCGATGTCGACTGACACTGCGCTTTCGCGAGCAAGCCCGCTCCCACAGGGGACGGCGGTGTTTGAAGAACTCTGATTTTTCATCCGGGACGGCCCGGATGCCTCAAGAAAAACTGCGGGACGGCCCGCATCCCCTCCAGGGGTTATGCCATGTTCGAAAAAGTCCTGATTGCCAACCGTGGTGCCATTGCCTGTCGCATCCTGCGCACCCTGCGCGAACTGCATGTGCAAGGCGTCGCGGTGTACTCCGAAGCCGATGCCGCCAGCCTGCACATCCTGCAAGCCGACGAGGCCCACAGCCTCGGTGAAGGCGCGGCGGCTGGCACTTATCTGGCGGTCGACAAGATCCTCGCCATCGCCCGCGCAAGCGGCGCCAGCGCAATCCATCCGGGCTACGGCTTCCTCTCGGAAAACGCCGCGTTCGCCGAAGCCTGCGAAGCCGCCGGCATCGCCTTCATCGGCCCGACCGCGCAGCAGCTGCGGGTATTCGGCCTCAAGCACACCGCCCGCGCCCTGGCCAAACAACACGGCGTGCCGATGCTCGAAGGTACCGAGCTGCTCGACAGCCTCGACGCTGCCTTGGCGGCCGGCGATCAGGTCGGCTACCCGGTGATGCTCAAAAGCACCGCCGGCGGTGGCGGCATCGGTATGCGTGTATGCCGCAACGCGACCGAATTGAGCGAATCCTTCGAGGCGGTCAAACGCCTCGGCCAGAATAACTTCAGCGACGCCGGGGTGTTCATCGAGAAGTACATCCAGCGCGCCCGGCATCTGGAAGTGCAGGTATTCGGCGATGGCCGAGGCGAAGTGATTGCCCTCGGCGTGCGCGATTGCTCGGTGCAGCGGCGCAACCAGAAAGTGCTCGAAGAAACCCCGGCGCCGAACCTGCCCGAGGGCATGGCCGAAGAACTCTGCGCGGCGGCGATCAAGCTGGCCCAGGCGGTGAACTACCGCAGCGCCGGTACCGTGGAATTTGTCTTCGATAGCGAAGACCAGCGTTTCTACTTTCTGGAAGTGAACACCCGACTGCAGGTCGAGCATGGCGTCACCGAGCAAGTGTGGGGCGTCGACCTGGTGCGCTGGATGGTGCAACTGGCCGCCGGTGACCTGCCGCCGCTGGGTGAGTTGAGTCAGGGTCTGCAACCCGAGGGCCACGCGATTCAGGCGCGCTTGTATGCCGAGGATCCGGGCCGCGATTTTCAACCGAGCCCCGGCCTGCTCACCGCCGTGGATTTCCCTGCGGCCAATGGCATACAACTGCGCATCGACACCTGGGTCGAAGCCGGCTGCGAGATTCCGCCGTTTTTCGACCCGATGATCGCCAAGGTCATCAGTTGGGCGCCGAGCCGTGAACAGGCGCGCGCCGATCTGCATCAGGCCCTGGGTGCCAGCCTGCTGTATGGCGTGGAAACCAACCGCGATTACCTGCGGCAGATCCTGCTCGATACGCCTTTCGCCAGCGGCCAGCCGTGGACCCGTTGCCTGGAAGGCCTGGTGTATCAGGCCAACACGTTCGAGGTGCTCAGCGCCGGCACCCAGACCAGCGTTCAGGATTACCCCGGTCGCCTCGGGTACTGGGCGGTCGGCGTGCCGCCGTCGGGACCGATGGACAGTCGTGCGTTGCGCCTGGGTAACCGCTTGCTGGGCAATGACGAGGGTGCGGCGGCGCTGGAAATCACCATGAGCGGACCGCTGCTGCGCTTCAATTGCGCGGCCGTTGTCGCCGTCACGGGCGCGGTGATCCCGCTGACGTTGAACGGTGAAGCGGTGTCGATGAATACCGCCCTGCGGGTGCCGGCCGGTGCCACCTTGAGCCTGGGCACGATTGCCGGTGCCGGCGCGCGCAGCTATCTGTGCCTGCGCGGCGGCCTGCAGGTGCCCGATTATCTGGGCAGTAAAAGCACCTTCACCCTCGGCCAGTTCGGCGGTCATGGCGGTCGCGCCCTGCGTACCGGCGACGTGCTGCATGTACCCGCCCTGGGCGACCACAGCGCCGGTCAACAACTGGCTGAAGAACAGGTCTGCGCGTTGCCCGGGGTGCGGCAGATCCGGGTGATCTACGGCCCCCACGGTGCGCCGGAGTATTTCACCGAAAACTACATCGCCACCTTCTTCGCCACGCAGTGGGAAGTGCACTTCAACTCCAGCCGCACCGGCGTGCGCCTGATCGGACCCAAGCCTGAATGGGTACGCGCCGATGGCGGCGAGGCCGGGCTGCATCCGTCGAACATTCATGACAATCCGTACGCCATCGGCGCGGTGGATTTCACCGGCGACATGCCGGTGATCCTCGGCCCGGATGGCCCGAGCCTCGGCGGGTTCGTCTGCCCGGTGACGGTGATCGAGGCGGATCTTTGGCAGCTGGGGCAGCTCAAGGCCGGGGACAAAGTCCAGTTCCATCCCGTCGATCTCAAAACCGCCCGCGTATTGGCAACAGAGAACAATTGTGGCGAGGGGGCTTGCCCCCGTTCGGCTGCGAAGCAGTCGCCAAGCCACCAAATCGGTACACCTGACGCAGCGTTGATTCACGACTTGGGGGTGCTTCGCCCCCCAGCGGGGGCAAGCCCCCTCGCCACAGACAATGCGTTCCACCCGGGGGCGGTGTCGCCGGTGGTAATGGATCTGGGTCAGGGGGACACGCGACTGGTCGCAAGGTTGTCGGGAGATACGCACCTTCTCCTTGAGATTGGCGCCCCCGAACTCGACCTGGTCCTGCGCTTTCGCGCCCACGCCCTGATGCAAGCCCTGGAAAGCAAAAACCTGCACGGCGTGATCGACCTGACGCCGGGCATCCGCTCGCTGCAGGTGCACTACCAGCCCGAGCAACTGTCGCTGGCGGATCTGCTCGGCATCGTCGCCGGCGAATGGGACGCCGTTTGCGCCGCCAAGGACCTGCAAGTACCGTCGCGCATCGTCCATCTGCCGTTGTCCTGGGACGACCCTGCCTGCCAGTTGGCGATCGAAAAATACATGACCACCGTGCGCAAGGATGCCCCCTGGTGCCCAAGCAACCTGGAGTTCATCCGCCGCATCAACGACCTGCCGAACCTCGATGAAGTGCAGCGTACGGTGTTCGACGCCAGTTATCTGGTGATGGGCCTGGGCGACGTTTACCTCGGCGCCCCGGTCGCTACCCCGCTGGACCCGCGTCACCGCCTGGTGACCACCAAGTACAACCCGGCCCGCACCTGGACCGCGGAAAACTCGGTGGGCATCGGTGGTGCCTACATGTGCGTGTACGGCATGGAAGGTCCCGGCGGATACCAGTTCGTCGGGCGTACCTTGCAGATGTGGAACCGCTACCGCGAAGTCGCCGCGTTCGATGGCAAACCCTGGCTGCTGCGCTTCTTCGACCAGATCCGTTTCTACCCGGTGAGCGCCGATGAACTGCTGCGCATTCGTCGCGACTTCCCCCTCGGGCGCTTCGATCTGAACATCGAACACAGTCAGCTGAACCTGGCGGATTACCAGGCGTTCCTGGCGAAAGAAGCCGAAACCATCGCCGCGTTTCGCGAGCAGCAACAAGGCGCGTTCAACGCCGAACGCGAGCGCTGGATCGCCAGCGGCCAGGCGCATTTCGACAGCGAGGAACCGGCCCCGCAAGCCAGCGAAGACGCACCGCTGGGCAGTGGAGAACTGAGCGTCGACAGCCACATCGCCGGCAACCTCTGGCAGGTTCAGGTGGCTTGCGGCAAGCGGGTCGAGGCTGGCGATGTGCTGGTGATCCTGGAGTCGATGAAGATGGAAATCCCCCTGCTCGCACCGATGGCCGGCGTGGTTCGCGAGATTCGCGTGCAACCGGGTTCGGCGGTGCGTGCCGGACAGCGCGTCGTGGTGCTGGAACTCGACTGAACCCATTTGAAAAGGACCAATGCCATGAACATCAATCTGCAACTCGACGCCCTGCGCAACGCTTACCGCGACGGCAGTACCACGCCCCGGCAGCTGCTGCGCAATCTGCGCGACAAAGCGGCGGCGCTGAACCCGGATTACCACCTGTTCATCCACTTGCTCAGCGTCGATGAACTGGAACCCTACCTGGCCAACCTCGACGGTCGCGACATCGACAGCCTGCCCCTGTACGGCGTGCCGTTCGCGATCAAGGACAACATCGATCTGGCGGGCATTCCAACCACGGCAGCGTGCCCGGCGTTTGCCTATGTGCCGGAGCGCTCGGCCACCATCGTCGAGCAACTGCTGGCCCTCGGCGCCATACCGCTGGGCAAGACCAACCTCGACCAGTTCGCCACCGGACTCAATGGCAGCCGCTCGCCCTATGGCGCCTGTCCCAACAGCGTACTGGCGGAGTATCCGTCAGGTGGTTCCAGTGCCGGATCGTCATTGGCGGTGGCGCTGGGCGTGGCGAGCTTTGCATTGGGCACCGATACCGCAGGCTCCGGACGCGTACCAGCGGCATTGAACAATCTGGTCGGCTTGAAAGCCACCAAGGGCTTGATCTCTACAGCGGGTGTGGTGCCGGCCTGTCGCACGCTCGATTGCGTCACCACCTTCACCGCCACCGCCAGGGAAGCCAGCCAGTTGCTGGCGCTCACCGCGCGCCTGGACCCACGGGACGCCTACAGCCGCAGCAATCCACTATGGAATGACGGCTCGGCGTTCGGCGCCATCCGTCCGTTGCGCTTCGGCGTACCCCGTGCCGAAGACCTGCAATTCTTCGGCTGCCCTGAAGGACCGCAGTTGTTCACCAAGGCCATAGATCAACTCAAGGCCCTGGGCGGTGAAGCCGTGGAACTGGATCTGTCGCCGTTCCTGGAAGCCGCGCGCCTGCTCTATGAGGGCCCATGGGTGGCCGAGCGCTACAGCGTGGCCGGCGAGTTGATGGAGCAAAATCCAGAGGCTGTGCTGCCGGTGATTCGCGCGGTATTGGCCAAGGCCCCGGCGGTCAGCGGCGTGCAAACCTTCCGCGCCCAATATCGCCTGCAAGCGCTCAAGGCCCTGTGCGACAAAGCGCTGGACGGCCTCGATTGCGTCCTCACCCCGACCATCGGCCGCCCGGTCACCCTGGCTGAACTGGAAGCCGAACCGGTGCTGCGCAACTCGCAACTGGGTTACTACACCAACTTCATGAACCTGCTCGACTACGCCGCCGTCGCCGTGCCCAGCGGGTTCATGGACAACGGCTTGCCGTGGGGTGTGACGCTGTTTGGCCGGGCATTTACCGATCAATATCTGTTGAGCGTGGCGGATGCCTTGCAGCGCCAGCAAAGCGCGACCACGAGCGCCCCGACCACCGTCGCGCGCAATGACCGGGCGCGCCTGGTGGTCTGCGGTGCGCATCTGGATGGGCTGGCCTTGAACTGGCAGCTCAAACAGCGTGGCGCCCGCCTGGTTGAAACAACGTGCAGCTCACCGGACTACCAACTGTACGCCCTGGCAGGAGGCCCGCCGTTTCGGCCGGGCATGGTCCGCGTCAAGGAAGGTGGCGTGGCGATTGCGGTGGAAGTCTGGGAACTGCCGAGCAGCGAACTGGGTTCATTCCTGACCGGGATTCCGGCACCGCTGGGGTTGGGCAAGGTGCAACTGGCGGATGGACGCTGGGAGAGCGGGTTCATTTGTGAGACGTACGGGTTGGAGGGGGCGGTGGATATCAGTCATTTGGGAGGGTGGCGGGCGTATCTGGAAACTCGGGGCTGATCCGGGATCGCCGCCCTCACCCTAACCCTCTCCCGAAGGAGAGGGGACTGACCGAGGCGACTGTCGAATCGCAATGATCCCGGAAACCGGGCCGAACTCATCACTTGACGACAACAAAGATCGGCCCCCTTTCCCCCCGTGGGGAGAGGGGAATGAGCCAAGCGATTTTCGAATTGCATTGATACCGGAAAACGCGTCGAACGCATCACGTGAGAACAACAAAGATCGGCTCCCTTTCCCCCTCTCCCCTCTGGGGAGAGGGCTGGGGTGAGGGGGTTGGCCCTGTCTGACACCACAATGTTCGGTCAATCACCTTCTATCACCCCCCATTCCCCCAACAAATGCAGCAGTTATTTCGGCAAAGTGCCACTAGAATGCTACCCATCGGTCCTCTGCCAATGGAATTGTCATGCCGCCCCGCTCGCCTCTGTATGCTCAACGCTGGTTGGTACTCACGCTGGTCGCGCTGCTGGGCGCCGGGTTTCTCGCGACCTCCCTCCTCAGCTACTACGCCTCGCGGGCGTCGATCCGCGACAACATCGTCAACACTGAGCTGCCGCTGACATCGGACACGGTCTATTCGGAAATCCAGAAAGACCTCGTCAGGCCCATCCTCATTTCCTCGATGATGTCCCGCGACACCTTCATGCGTGACTGGGTGGTCAACGGTGAAAAAGACTCCGACCAGATGACCCGTTACCTCAACGAGGTCATGACCCACTACGGCGCCTACACCGCGTTCTTCGTCTCCAACACCAGCCTGACCTATTACCACGCCAAGGGCGTGCTCAAGCAGGTCAAGGCCACGGAGCCTCGCGACGCCTGGTACTTTCGCGTGCGAGACATGAACGATCCTTACGAGATCAACCTCGATCCGGACCTCGCCAACAAGGACAACCTGACCTTCTTCATCAACTACAAGGTCTACGACTACAACAACCGTTTCATCGGTGCGGCGGGTGTCGGCCTGACAGTCGATGCGGTAATCAAGCTGATCGACAAGTACCAGCAGCGCTACCAGCGCAGCGTGTACTTCGTCGACAACTTCGCGCGCCTGGTACTCACCGGTGCCGAGGGTGGCCCGCAAGGCGCACAGATCGGCCAGAAACTCAGCCAACTGTCGAGCATGAAGGACCTCGTCAGCCAACTGCCCAAACCCCACATCGGCAGCTATGAATACTCCGTCCAGGGTCAAGGGCATTTCCTCAACGTACGGTTCATCCCGGAACTGAACTGGTACCTGTTCGTCGACAAGCTCGAAGACGGCGCGCTCAATGACATTCGTCAGTCGCTGTACCTCAACCTGCTGATTTGCCTGGTGGTCACGCTGGTCGTGATGGTTTTGCTCAATCGCGTGATCAAACGCTTTCAGGACAGGATCCAGGCCCAGGCGACGCTCGACAGCCTGACCGAACTGCCCAACCGGCGCGGTTTCGACCTGCTGGCCGTGCAGGCCATTCTCGAAGCCCAACGTGAACTGAACCCACTGACCGCGCTGCTGCTCGATCTGGACCACTTCAAGGCCCTGAACGACACCTACGGTCACCTGGCCGGTGATCAGGTGCTGAGCGGTTTTGCCCGCGACCTGCAGAGTTGCCTGCGCCACTGCGACATCGTCTGCCGCTGGGGCGGTGAAGAATTCATCGTCCTGCTCAAGGATACCGACGCCGAGACCGGCCACGAGATCGCCGAGAAAATCCGCCAATACGTGGCGCATCAGCGTTATGCGTACAACGAACACATGATGCAAGTCACCGTCAGCATCGGCCTCACCGCCCTGCAGCCCGATGACACCTTGCACAGCCTGCTGTCGCGGGCGGATCATGGGATGTATCGGGCCAAGCAAAGCGGCCGCAATCGAACCTGCGTGGAAATGCCTCACACTACTTATGAACCAGCCTGACCTCTGCCCGGCCTGCGGTGCATCCAACGATTGCGCCCTGGCCGACCCGCGAACCGCCGACCGGGCTTGCTGGTGCTACGGCGTCAGCATCGACCCGGCAGTGCTCCAGGCGCTGCCCGCCGAACTGCGCAACGCGGCCTGCCTGTGCCCGCGCTGCGCCGAGGTCGAGGCGCAGTTGCAAGCAGCGACCCAGCCATTGAAGTAAGATGCGCGGCCCTTTCTTCACCGGCCCTAAGTCATGCGCGTTGACCGCTTCCTCAGCAATCTGCCGTGCTTCAACCGCAAGCAGGTGCGCCTGTTGCTGGTGGAAAAGCGCGTGCGGGTTGACGGAGAAATCGTCAGCGATCCGCACAGTGAAGTCCGCGAGTTCAGCCGCGTCGAAGTCGACGGCGATGTGCTGCAGGTCGGCAAGCCCCTGCGCCACTTCATGCTGCACAAGCCCGCCGGATGCGTCAGCGCCACCCGCGACCCGCAGCACCCGACCGTGCTCGATCTGATCCATGAGCCGGACAAGCACGAACTGCACATAGCCGGTCGCCTGGACTTCAACACCACCGGCCTGATGCTGATCACCAACGACGGCAGCTGGTCACGCCGCCTGACCCAACCCCAGACGAAGCTGCCCAAGGTCTACTACGTCGAAACCGAACAGGACATCGGCCCCGAATACGCCATCACGTTCAGCCAAGGGTTGTACTTCGCTTTCGAAGACCTCACCACCCAACCCGCCGAGTTGGAGTTGCTCGCCGCCAGGTCCGCACGCCTGAGCATCGTCGAAGGCCGCTACCATCAGGTGAAGCGAATGTTCGGCCACTTCGACAACAAAGTGCTGCGCCTGCACCGCGAACGCATGGGCCCGCTAGTCCTCGACGATGCGTTGAAACCGGGCGATTACCGCCCGCTGACCGCTCAAGAGATCGAATTGATCTAAGCAGCCTACCGCTGAGCAGAAGTTGTCCAACAATTTACCAAAGGCACTTGCACATTGATGTGACCCCTGCTTGAATCAGGACGTCGGCCGAAATGTGACCGACGAGTCACCCCATACTTCTAAGAAACTTTTTGTCGGTTGGAACCCAAGGTTCCGCGTGGTACCGGCAAACTGCCCGCCAATAACAATACCCGTCGACCGGACTGCAATGGATCGACATGGGCCCCTCAAATTCCAGGCGTATGCCTACCTGTCACAAAGCTCGTGCAATCTCATTTGCGCGCATACCCGCTTGCCAGGAGTCATATGACATGAGGCCAGAAATCGCTGTGCTGGATATACAAGGTCAGTATCGGGTTTACACGGAGTTCTATCGCGCAGACGCCGCAGAGAAGACCATTATTCTGGTCAACGGCTCGATGGCCACGACTGCGTCGTTTGCACAAACCGTGAAAAACCTTCATCCGCAGTTCAATGTGGTCTGCTACGACCAGCCCTACGCGGGCAAGTCCAAGGCGCACAACCTGCATGAAAAAATGCTCACCAAGGAAATCGAAGGGCAAATTCTCCTGGAGCTGATCGACCACTTCGGGGCCGAACACGTGCTGTCATTTTCCTGGGGCGGCGCCGCGACACTGGTCGCGTTGTCGCAACGGCCACGACGCATCGAGAAGGCCGTGATCAGCTCGTTCTCTCCGGAGATCAACGCGCACATGCTCGACTACCTCGAACGCGGCGTCGACTACCTCGGCAGCCGGGACGGCGACCGGGTCGGCAATCTGGTGAACAGCACCATCGGCAAACACCTGCCGACGTTGTTCAAGCGCTTCAACTATCGGCACGTCAGTTCCCTGGCCGAACATGAATACGGGCAGATGCATTTCCACATCAGCGACCTGTTGCACAGCGATCGTCAGTGCTTCTTCAAGGCTGCGCAGAAAATCAACGTGCCGGTACTGTTCATGAACGGCGAATGGGACGAATACACCGCCGCCGATGGCGCCCGGTTGTTCGCCAATCACGTACAGCAAGCCACCTTCACCACCCTTGAGGCCACCGGCCACTTTCTCGACATGGAACACAAAGCCGCCTGCCGAGACAGCCGCAACGCACTGATGGGCTTCCTGAAACCGGCCCTGCACGAAAGCCGACCGCGGTACCACTACGTCCAGGACCAACATGCACTGGCATTCTGAAACAGAGTCATCGCGAGCAAGCTTCGCTCTACAGTAATGAACCCATTGCTGCAGGAGCGAAGCTTGCCCGCGAACGACCGCCACGCGGTCCGTGTCTTGTTTCGCCTGCGCTAAAGCTATCTGGCGTAAAGAAAAACTTCATTTCCCCGCGCACATCTGGTACAAAGTCACCGCTCTGAGCGGGTGTCGTATAATGGCATTACTCCAGCTTCCCAAGCTGATAACGAGGGTTCTTATTCGGCCCTTGCGCTAGGTGCATAAAGAAGCAGAATTAAGCGGGTATAGTTTAGTGGCAAAACGAAAGCTTCCCAAGCTTTAGTTGAGGGTTCGATTCCCTCTACCCGCTCCACCTCCCCCAGTATTTCCGGGCCTTCCAGCCGCCCCCCCCCCACTTTCCAGCCGCCAAATCAACTCGCAGCCCCCCACGCCCAACTCCCTCAAAAGCCAAAAAAATTGGTGCACTAGCGATGCCGGCCACTCTGACGCCCAGGCAGATCGGCCTCACTCAGCAGCCCTTCAATAAATACCTACACACTCGTTGTGCCACCTTGCCAGCCAGGGTCAGATTAGCCATTGATCATGCATGTGAGTGACTGGATGATGGAGAGGGAGTGAGGTCGGTCAGAACTCGGGTGAAATCCTCGACGGGTTCGGCTGTCCGATTTCGAAATCAAGTTAGGCCGTTAACGGTACCTACGGGGGCGGCACCTGACTGGATTGCTCCCTGGCCTGCACGCGCTGGGCATCGCTCGCAAGGCAACGTTCGATGAACTGAAGCTCCTGATCGAGCTCGCCAGCGCGTTTTTTCCAAAGCTTTCAGCACCGCCTGATGCTCCTTCTGCACCTCTTCCGGCGCATTGGCGAGCCCTGCCAGCCTCCTCCCAGTTTCGTAGGGCCAAGCGGTTTTTATCGTGATCATTTTCGGACTGCCGAACACAAAGCCTCCACATCGTCGGAAAACCGGACGTCGATCTGTATTGCGAAACAAAATCTTATAATAAATTGTTATATATCAAATAGTTACAATATTTATCCAGACAAAGTGCAGCTGGTACAGATCCTGCTCTCCTCCAAGCTCCCACGGCATTCAGACCTGCCCGGGGTGTTTCTAGATGAACCTGCATCAGCATCGTCATTACAACTAGAGAGAAAAATAATGAAATCTGCTTTCAATACCTTTGTTCCGGGCGCCTTGGCCCTCCTGCTGCTACTCCCTACCGCACTTCAAGCAAAAGAAGTCGAAACCAAACAAAAACTGGCTAACGTTGTGATCCTCGCTACCGGCGGGACTATCGCCGGGGCTGGTGCCAGCGCCGCCAACAGCGCCACTTATCAAGCGGCCAAAGTGGGTATCGATCAGTTGATTGCTGGCGTGCCCGAGCTGAGTCAATTGGCCAATGTGCGTGGCGAACAAGTCATGCAAATCGCGTCGGAAAGCATCACCAACGAAAACCTGCTGCAACTGGGTCGCCGCGTCGCGGAACTGGCCGACAGCAAAGACGTCGATGGCATCGTGATTACTCACGGTACCGACACCCTGGAAGAGACCGCATACTTCCTTAACCTGGTGGAAAAAACCGACAAGCCAATCGTGGTCGTTGGCTCGATGCGCCCAGGCACCGCCATGTCTGCCGACGGTATGCTGAACCTGTACAACGCCGTCGCGGTCGCCAGCAGCAAAGATGCGCATGGCAAAGGTGTACTGGTCACCATGAACGACGAGATCCAGTCGGGTCGTGATGTGAGCAAGATGATCAACATCAAGACTGAAGCCTTCAAAAGCGCCTGGGGCCCGCTGGGTATGGTGGTCGAAGGCAAATCCTATTGGTTCCGCCTGCCAGCCAAGCGTCACACCATGGACTCTGAATTCGACATCAAAACCATCAAGAGCCTGCCTGACGTCGAAATTGCTTACTCCTATGGCAATGTCAGCGACACCGCTTACAAGGCCCTGGCTCAATCTGGCGCTAAAGCCATCATCCATGCTGGCACTGGCAATGGCTCGGTCTCTTCGCGCGTCGTCCCATCCTTGCAGGCGTTGCGTAAGGACGGCGTACAGATCATTCGTTCTTCCCACGTCAATGCCGGTGGTTTTGTACTGCGTAACGCAGAGCAGCCTGATGACAAATACGACTGGGTCGTTGCCCATGACCTGAACCCGCAAAAAGCCCGCATCCTGGCGATGGTTGCTCTGACCAAGACTCAGGACAGCAAAGAACTGCAACGGATGTTCTGGGAATACTGATTCACCTCGCCCGACCTGATCAGGTCGGGCACCCCTTTGCGCATCAGTACTAATAACCAGCCGACCGGTAAGCCCACCTGACGTTGACTCAGAAACAATGGAGACTACACGTGACAAAGCCACCTATGAAAATCATGATCGAAGAATGGGATGGTGACGGTGCGATTCGAATTCCCGATGAGGCATTACAGGAGCTCGAACTGGATGTCGGCGACGCTGTGTACTTAATAGAAGAATTTGTCGGCAACACGCGCTGCCTTGTCCTATCAAAAACGCCTCAGATTGCGGATCGAATAGACGAGCTCTCTCAAGCCTGGGATAGCGGACAGCTGTGTAACGCCCAGGAGAAATGAAACAGTCGCAATGCCCTTCCTTGACGCACTCACGGAAGGCCGCCTGTAATAAGTGATGGAGCGAGAGCTGCCTCGATCAAGCGGGCGTTAGGTACAGCTCGGCGCACGTCTTCTATGGCGCCCGCTATAGCGTCATGTGCAGAGGGTGCTTCACGGACAAATTCCAACGCCAGGCGGCTTGGCTGTCCGACTCCGACCAATGCATCATCACAGCCTTCTACCGCCAAGCGATCCATAATCGCATCCATATCGTTGTCGTCAGACGGCAGTTGGTACTTCAGGGTGAAAGTACATTCCATCTCAAATCCCCCGCATCAACAGGCTCTTGCTGGATATTTACTTGAATGGGATGCGACAAGCAGTTGTTCATCATGCTGGTATCTCCTTATCGACGAAGATCAGCCGGGCCCGCTGGCCCGAAGCAGCGACTTTAAGAAAATGCATCGACACGCCACCTGCTGCGGAGCCGGCCTTGCGCTCCAACATCCGCACTTGCGCGTAGGTCAGGACGGGATTCACGGATGAATCCGGCGAAGGTTGAAACGCGCGCTTGCTGGGTTCATCAGGCAGTCCATGGTCAGGTCGGCGCCATAGGAGGTACGGATGTAGACGCTGACGCCGAATTGACCTAGGTGCCGCCGTAAGACTGCCCCACCCCAGGTAGGCAGAAATCCAGCAATAGGCAATGGTTCGCGAAGAATAAACTGGGTCAGTGACATCTCGGCCAACGGGTTAATTCGGCGTCAGCACCCACAAACCGGCCAAGAGCAGTCATTCGTACAGGAGCATTTCAGACCCCAGATTGCGGAAGCATCCGCTGCCAACGGATTGGGTGGGTGCATTTTACAGGTCGCCCCCACGACTAATCCACAATGAACAACTTCGCCCCGGTCGTAGTGAATGACCGATGTCCCTCAGCATTATTGCCCACCTGATAGCTCATGCCTGGCGTCAGTGTGAACTGACGACCATCTTCCAGTTCTGTATGCAACTGACCCTCCAGGCACAACAGGATGTGCCCCCTCCAACACCAGTGATCGGCCAGATATCCAGGGCTGTATTCGACCATCCGCACACGCGCTGAACCAAACTGGCAGGTACGCCAATAGGCTGTGCCTGTCTGACCGGCATGCGCCACCGGCTCTATCGTTGACCAATCGGTGGTACCAAATGGGATTGCAGTGAGATCCATTGTTGCCTCATCGAAATGCAATAAATACAGACCGTATCATTCGGGCGATGGTGCCGATAGACACAGAAGGCCCGCATTTATGGGATACAGGCGCGGTGAGAGAAACTGCCTTCAGCCTGCCACTGGATAACCATTCAGTGCTGCTATCGCGGGTAACTCATTGACCGCTTCACGCTCTGAGCCGGTCGTGACAGGCAGAGAATGGTAAGCGTCTTGCGAAGCCATCTCGACGAAGGAAAATCACGCGTTTTGCAGTGACGGCCAGAAACCTTAGCAACATATCGACAGCAGCATTTAGGCTACAGGCGATCTAGGATGGCTTTATTTTTTTTCGATGATGGAGGTGATTGCGGACGAAAATTGGTGGGCATCTTCAAGCATCATCAGGTGGCCACAATTTTTCATCTCTCGGTATGACGCGGCTTTATCTTTGACCCAGGCGGGAATGTGCCATCCATTGGCTGATCGTTCGCCTGCAATAAGATGGAGCGGATTGTCATCAACCCAGCCTTTGATTCCATCCAGGTAGGCAGGGGCGCCCGTGATATCAACGACTGAGGCTGCCATTTGTTGAAGCGTGCTCGCCGGCTGAAAGGAAAGAGAGGTTATCGCAGCCAACAAGGTAGCCTCGGTTGGTTTAACTCCAGCTCCATGCAGCCATTTTTCAGGTTTTGAACGGTCATCCGCCAACTTGGCCTCGACTTCTTCGAGTGGCATCTTTGCCAGCTTTTGCGACCAAAAGGCGTCATCCAACGTGAAGTTGCCTTCAACACTTATCACGGCTTCCACGCGATCCGGGTACGCTGCGGCAAAAAGCGCAGCAATTGCACCACCGACCGAGTGCCCTACGAGGTACCAGCGGTCATGTGGTGCAGAGACTGCATTCATTTCCTTATGAAGATACTCGACCTGAGCATTTAGGCTAATCATTGCCGGATCGACTTCTGCCAATGAGCCGTAGCCGAGCATTTCAGGAGCGAGCATTTGCGTAAACTTCGCCCCCTCCATCAGGACGGTTTCCTTGAGTGGGCCGATTAAGCCGTGAATAAAAACTATGCGGATTGAATGAAGCATCTATCTCTCCAATTAGTATCTTGAGTTCCTATTAGAGTAAGCCGCGAATGCATCGCGTTCGGCCAACCTAGCCTCCGTCAATGCTACTGCGATGAAAACTATGATTTTTCATGTCTGGTGCGTTGAACCGTTGGCGCCCACGTCGAATTGATCCAGTTGCCGAGATATCACTGACCCAATCTGTTCTTCTCGAACCATTGCCTATGCGTGATTTTTGCAAATTCAGAGGTGAGGCAGTCTTGCATCCGCCCGTGGTCAATTCGGCATCGGCGTTAACACAAGCACATTTTAGATTTGCCACTTGATTTGTACACACCCCATGCATTTCGATTAAGCGCACCCTTGGGCGCTAGTCCTTAACCAATGTTGTCGGCGGCGCTAACAAAAGTCTAATGCGGAGCATCAATAGTTATTTGTATTAAAACGCTATTTGTAGGGTTTATAATTATTATGCACTAATCAGCGTATTCTGACTTGCTCTTGCATCGAGATAGCAAGCCGGTGCTACCCCTCCCTGTTGAGTCGTTCAAAGCCCAAGGTGAGATCGTGCTTCAGATCATTGATGTCTTCCAGCCCAACTTGAATACGCAAGGCGTACCCAGCTTCCAACCAATCAGTCGCCGTTCTGTATGATTGGCAGTTGAACGGCATGATCAAACTTTCGAAGCCACCCCATGAAAGCCCCATACTAAAAACAGACATATTATCAAGCATATTGCTTAGGCTTTTTTTGCTGTATTTCTTGTTTAAAATGACAGAAAACAACCCGGACGACCCGGTAAAGTCACGCTTCCAGAGTTCGTGCCCTGGACATCCTTCAAATGCTGGATGTAGCACCTTTTCGATCTCAGGGCACTTTTGAAGCCAGGCAGCGAGTTCTATAGCCTTCTTCTCAGCCTCCTTCAACCTCAAATGCATTGTACGTAAACCACGCAATGCCAAAATACAATCATCAGCACCAGGCAGCATTGCTATTGCATCGTACGTAGCTCTGAGTCCAGGCCAGCACTCTTCATTGGCGGATGCTAGTCCAAGCAGAATATCGGAGTGTCCTCCAAGGTATTTGGTGCCTGCCTCGACAGATATATCAATCCCATGAGCATGGGCATTAAAGAAAATCGGCGTGGCCCACGTATTATCCAAAATAGTCTTAATGCCATATTTTTTTGCCACTTGGACAATGGCGGGGATATCTTGGATCTCCATCGTTTGAGAGCCAGGCGACTCCATGAAAATAACCGTGGTATTGCTTTTTACGAGCGCCTCAATATCATAACCAATCAAGGGATCATAATAGCTCGTCTGGACACCAAATTTAGCGAGAAAACCATCACAAAAAACTCGAGATGGCCGATAGATGGTGTCTGGCATCAGTATGTGATCACCTACCTTAGTTAAACTCCATAGTGCTAAAGCCACGGAACCCAATCCTGATGGCGACAGAACAGTGCCCGCCGCACCAGTTAGCTGTGTCCATGCATCTTCCAGGTTCGCAATCGTTGGAGTACCGCAGGTTCCATAATGAAAACGGTTGCGCTTAAGCTCTATATCCTCAAGCGTTTTATAGATGACGGTGGAGCCTTTGTAGAGCGGAGGATTGACAAAGCCTGACTGCTCATCAGGATTTCTTCCGAGCATTGTAAGTTGAGTGCCGATGCTAAATTTCGAGATGTTTTTGCGAGAGTCCATAATCGACCTCAGCGAACTGATTAAGTTTAACAGCTGCCTTACCGCCAGTCCTCTGGTGCGTCTAAATACACCCAGACTGGTACGATGTGGTATTTAATAATTTTGACAGCAGCGCCTCATGACAACCCCCATGCATCTAAGTGTCGGCGAGCTAACACTTAGGCACATGATGCGGAGCGCCCACCCACGAACATTCAATTAGTTCGCAGCAACAGCCATTTCAGGAGCATCAACGGCTATTGGGGTGAATCGACTTGTTTTTCCCGCATGGAATCTACCTGGCGACACCAATAGTCAAACGTTCCGTTAACAATCGAAGGCTTCAGGAGGTAATCGTGAGCCTCACTTGCCAAGGCATCATCCAGCGGTACCAATGGGCCGAACACCCGAGCACGAACCTGCATGCGTGCTGCGCGCTCGAGATAAACACAGAGGTAGGTAGCTTCCTGGATGTTCCCGGTGGTGAGCTGACCGTGGTGCGCGAGCAGGATGGAGCGCTTTTTTCCAAGGGCGGCGGAAATGACTACGCCTTCGTGATCGGCAATCGGGACGCCTGGCCATTCGCTCAGAAAAGCGCAATCGTTGTGGAAGGGTGTCATATCCATTTGAGAAACGATCAGGGGCTGGCGAGCGGCGACCAAGACAGATACCCAAGGAGAGTGGGTGTGAATGATGCTCTGGATATCAGGACGCGCTTCATAGACCCACAGGTGGAAACGCGTAGCAGGGTTTGCCATCCCGGATCCTGTAAGGGTATTCAGGTCACGGTCAACCTCGATAAAGTCTCCTGCTGTCGCTTCGTCGAACCCCAAGCCGAAACGCAATGTCCAGTAGGCATCAGGCCGTTCCGAACGAGCACTGATCTGGCCAGCCAAACCAGCTTCCTGACCTGTCATGGCGAGGATGCGACATGCGTAGGCAAGCTGTTCCTGTATTGAACGCTGTTGTGGTTTCAGATGTTCCTTCATCTCTCGTGTGGCACGGTCGTCGAAATATTCTTTGCTTCGTAAGTCCATACTATCTCCTCGAGGAGGTGCCTTCGACACCAGCTTTTCTCCAAGCGCGAAAACAATTCAGGTTGCCACTTCATACAATTTTTTGCCTGCTCCTGTTTTACCGGACGCATCCTGTCGGATGGATTGGAGCACGACGCCGTTTGCGTGTGCCCAAGTCGCGTAAAACCTGTCGCCTAGCACAAGTGAAGTGCGAACTATCGCTCCAGCTCCAACTCTTTCAACAACGTGGCGACAATTTGCCGATCATTGCCCTCCAACGCTTTCAGGGGCAGCGGCAAACATGGTCGGCTTACCAGGTTCAGCAACTCGGCCATCGCCGCCACGACTCGGAGGCTTCCGTGATTGCCAAACAACGTCCATAAAGGCCGTAACTTCTCCGACAGCCGAGCAGCTTCCTGCCAATTCCCTGCTTGTGCAGCGCGTGTAATTGCCACCGCCAAGTCTGGTAGCAACCCTCCGATTACGGAGTACCAAGCGTCGCAACCGGCATTCAAACCAGTCACAGCCGAAGCATCACCACTGACACCGATGGTCACATTGACGGGTATCAACGCACGAAGGCGATCAACTCGTGCCCTGGCAGCATCTAGATCTGCCGGTACCGCCGGGATCTTGATAGAGCCCACATTAGGCAGTTGCGCGATACGCCCATGTAGTTCGTCGCTGAACTCGAAGTGGGTAGTGTAGGGATTGTCATACACGCAAAGTGGTACAGACAGATCACGCGTCACCGCTTCATAGAGCCCAAATACCTCGTCAGCAGTCAGCTTCTGGTAAGACACTGGGGCGAGCAGAACGGCGCTTGCTCCAGCTTTCTGCGCCTGTTCCGCCAGAGCCTGTACGTCTCGAGTGCGCAACGCACCGATACCAACGATTACCGGAACGTCGCCTGCGTGCTTCACCGCAAGCTGTGCGGTTCGCAGCCGCTCTGCATGAGTCAGATATGCATAACTGCCGGTCGAACCGAGGGCTCCAATGGAGTCAACACCGGCAGTCGCAAGGCGCTCGATCAATCGGATATAGGCCGTTTCGTCAAGGCCGCTTTCATCCATGGGGGTCAAGGGAAATGCACTGAGACCGGAGAACATTGTTGAGACTCCTGCGTGGGTTGAAGTGGAAAAGTTGTGCGTTTGTATTGCTTTGGCAGTACAGAGACATCAGATCAGTCAAGATCGTCGGGCAGTGGTGATAAGGCCTTCATACAAATTGTGTTGATTAACTGGCCTATGGTATAGAGCCAATATCCAACATAATTAATGAGCCAGAATTGATGGCAAGAAAAGCGAATGTTGTTGAAATTCCATCGCTAGGCGCTCTGGATCGAACCACAGGCCAATTAGGACGACAGCTTGCGCAAGCTCTGAGATCTGCGATCCGCAGGGGTGACGTTAAACCGGGCGAACTCCTTCCATCGACACGCATTCTCGCCAAATCGCTGACGATTGCCCGAGGCACCGTTATCGAGGCATTTGAGCAGCTGATTGCGGAGGGCTTTCTAGAATCGCAAGGCAGAGCGGGCACGCGGGTTGCCCGTTCTTTGGTTGACATGTCTCCAACTAGCAAGCAGAAGGAAAGTACGCCAACTGAAACACTGCCGTGGACACCTTCTGCGCGAATCGAGAGGTTCGCTCAAGTGGCCCAGCAATTTGGAGCAGCTCCTCAGATTCCATTCTCAGTCTCTGTACCGATTGGTAAGGCAGCTCCTGATGATATTTGGCGCCGCCTTGGTAATCGTATTAGGGCGCGAGGCCCAGGAGCGCCATCGGGATACGGTGATCCGAAGGGCGCCCTTGAGCTACGGGAAGCCGTAGCCGATTACGTGCGCAAGTCACGATCTGTCAGATGTGAAGCTAGCCAAGTCATCATCACATCCGGCACGCAACAGGGCCTATACCTCGCCTGCCAGGTGCTTCTTGATGTCGGGGATTTTGCGTGGGTGGAGGATCCGGCCTACCGGGGTATCACCGCGATTTTGGAAAGCGCAGGCCATACGAATCAAATGATCCGCGTCCCTGTTGATGCTGAGGGTTTGAATGTTGAAAGCGGAATAGAGCAATGCCCCCAGGCCCGTGCAGCCTTCGTGACCTCATCACATCAATACCCGCTCGGCATGCCGATGAGTATGGCCAGACGCAATGCCTTGTTGTCATGGGCCAGAGCTTCAAACTCCTGGATTGTCGAGGACGATTATGATGGTGAGTTGCGTTATGCAGGCCATCCCTTTCCGTCCTTACAGGGACTAGACCCCGAGCGCGTCATCTACTTAGGAACATTCAGCAAAATATTGTTCCCATCTTTACGGCTCGGATACGCAATCGTTCCACCATGCCTGGTGCAAGCCTTTTGTGGGGCAAGAGTCCTGATGGATCGGCATCCTGCCAACGCCGATCAGCATGTTCTCGCTGCATTCATCGCAGAAGGACATTTGGATCGACACATCCGGAGAATTCGCGGAGTGTATGCGGACATTCACAGGCAAATAATCGAGGCCGTAAATAAACTGATCCCCCACAGCCTTGCATGGCTGGAACCCAGTGATCAGGGTATGCATTTGGTTCTATGGCTAAAGGGCGACATCGATGATAAGTGGGTTGCCTTGAAAGCCTCAGAAGATCAAGTATCAGTACGTGCAGTGTCCACAATGTACGCCGGTGGCAATGGCCGCCCAGGGGTGATTTTGGGCTTGGGTGGGTTCAGCCCTGAAGAAATTGAGTCCGCCACCAGACGCCTTGCACACGTCATCACGTTGGCTGCGCAGAACCCTGCTGAATAATCTTGCTCCAAGTGTCCCCCGCCTGTTGTAGCTGACGCCGAATTGACCCACCGGAAACAGACGATGTATCCATGACAATAATTTGATTGCCTTGCATGCACTCCATAGCATGCTTTTTTCAAGCCTGACTTGAGCAGCCGACGCTCGCCGTTGTGGCGTACCTGCTTCACGTTCTGTTCCTGACCATATGCAGAGGAAGAAAACAGCATGCACGTAGCAATCCTTACTTTTGAAGGCTACAACGAACTCGACTCGCTCATCGCCTTGGGCATTCTAAATCGAATCAAGAAGCCTGGCTGGCGTGTATCAATTGCCAGCCCAACAGCCAAAGTTCGCTCCATGAACGGGGTTGTCATCGAATCCCATGTGTCGCTTTCAGAAGCGAGCAAGGCCGACGCCGTTATCGTCGGCAGTGGCATACAAACCCGAGACGTGGTTGCCGACCCGGCGCTCATGGCGCAGCTGGAGCTTGATCCTACAAGGCAACTACTGGGCGCTCAGTGCTCCGGAACCCTGATACTGGCAAAGCTCGGGCTGCTCGATGGAATTCCTGCCTGCACGGATCTAACGACGAAACCTTGGGTTCAGGAAGCAGGTGTCGAAATTCTCAATCAAGCATTTTTCGCCCAAGGCAACCTTGCCACTGCGGGTGGGTGCCTTGCATCCCAATATCTGGCCACCTGGATTATCGCCCGCCTGGAAGGCATTGAAGCAGCAGAGAGTGCAATGCACTACGTAGCGCCGGTAGGCGAAAAGGAAGACTACGTTAAACGTGCAATGCGGAACATCACCCCCTACTTGCCCCAGAAGCAAATCGCTCTTTAAACGCCATCAAAAAGATGGGCCCTCGAAGCGAGCCGTTCGCTTAATCTGTTGAAATCTTGAGGTGCATGGTCTTGTATGAGGCTATGCACCTCATCTTTTGAGGAGACAACCATGGGGAATAAATCTTCCCAAGGCCAGAGCATCTAGCCGGTAAAGCACCTCAAAACCCAATTAAACACCGATTCACACCCATTCAACAGTAGACGCTGACGCCGAATCGACCCACGTACCGACGCAAGACTGCCCTACCCCAAGTAGGCAGAAATCCAGCATAGTCAGTGGTTCGCGAGGAATAAGACTGGGTCAGTGACATCTCGGCCACTGGGTCATTTCGGCGTCAGCACCAACACTCAACATTCCTAAAGTAATTCGCGCAAAGCCAGCACGATGCCAGATGCGAAGAGTAGCCAAACTAACAGCCAGCGGAACTGGTGGTCTGTCAGCCGTCGATAGACTGCCAGGCCGACCTGCGAGGCTATGAGGGTCGCTGGAAGCGCGATGACTGTTAGTACGAGCGTCTCACGCGAGTAGTAGCCCTGCCAAGCAAACATGACGACGGCTATCGAGAGAATTATCAAGTTGTAAGGGCGGAGCACGGCGCTGGTCTCGCCCTTAGTCCAAAGCTGCATCGCACACCACATAGTTGGCAGCACACCAGAAAGCGAGGCTGCTCCGCCAAAGACGCCCCCTAAGAAACCAATGAAGACATCGGCCACAGGCATCGGGCGATCAATCTGTGGAAGCGACCGCCGCAGTAAGAAGAACACACCGTAAAGCAGCATGAAGCTGCAAATCACAATCTTCAATATTGTCGCGCTGATGAATCCAAGTATCGCTGCGCCTAGAGGTGCCCCGATTAAAGCTGGCATCAGTAAGCGGGAAAGACGCCTGGTTCCACTCGGTAGGTCGCGGCGGACGCTCCAAACCCCCTGGAGGCCGCTCGCGACAGACATTGCCGCCACGATGGAAACGGCCTGCCACGGTGGCAACACTTGAAGCCAGATGCCAAGCGATAGCAATGCGGTACCGAACCCTGCAAGTCCATTTATGAATCCGCCGGCGGCAGCACCGGCTAGTAGCGGGAGAAGGAGTTCAAGCGGCATATCAGTTTATCCAATGAAAAGGCTCATTTCTGAGTCTGAAGACGATTGCTATAAAGGCTTGCGCAGTGAGTGCGTTAAAATCACAAAAGAGGATATGAGCGACTTCTTCAAGTAACCGACGAGCCAGGAATATTACATCTCAATGGTGTCCGAGTGATGGTCAGCCACTTGGCGCCGAGGTGCAGTTCCAGATGCCAGGCCTCTGCGTCGCGCAGCACGAAAAATTCCCGCGCAGTGCCCGTCTCGACCAGGGTCGCTTGGGTTTTCTGCGCAATGGCTTTTTCTTTAGCGGCCCTCCCTGCTTGGCGGTGAGTCGCACAGGGTCAACTCCTGACACCGGGACCACATAAAAAAGGGCTTGTAGTGATACAAGCCCTTTTTTTGTCTTACACGTAACCAGCAACTATTGTTTGCTTGAACACGCCAACACCAACACACAGACCATCACGCAATTGGAATCTCGACAGTTTGCGTCCCTCTATCAGGGCGCATACATCAGTTGCGCATGACTGGGTCATAGTTGCCCTCCCCACAACAAGACACAAACCGGCAGATTCTGGCTCACCGGACTCACCACAATTTCCAGGTGTAACCGGCGATCAGGCGATTCTCATCGATCTTCTGAGTCAGGCCATTGCCGGACCGGAAGGTGACGTTGCGCCAGCGCAGGTTCACGCCTTCGAGCATTCCACTCTGGAAGACATAGCTGAGGTCGGTATCGCGCTCCCACTCAGTGCCATCGCGTACCGTACTGGTGCGAATGTCGTCGCCTTTCACATAACGGTTCATGAGCGTCAGGCCCGGGATTCCGAGGGCTGCGAAGTCATAATCATGGCGTAGTTGCCACGATTTTTCATTGGCCCTGGAGAAGGAGTTGTAGGTAACCAGGTTTACCAAATAGGGCATGCTGGTGTCGATGTAGGGGAATGCGCTGTCGCCTGACAGACTCTGGAATGCGGCGCCGATTCGATGCGCCCCGACCGACAGGGTGAACATGCCGTTGAAGTTGCGGTTATCAATTTTTCCGGCTTTGCTGGCGCCGATGTCATTGCTGTCAAAATAGCGCAGGTCGGAACGCAGGCTCACTCCCTCTGCTAGCGGCAGTACATGAACCAGCCCGGCGTATTGCTGGCGATAGATGTCCTGTAGATCACCGTGGTGGTAAGTCAGCGTCAGGTTTTTGCCAAACGCATAGTCACCACCGAGCAAGTCCATATGATCGCTGCTCTGGCCGGCAAAGCTGATGTCGTCTCGGTGCGAGTAGTTACGGTCCTTGCTTTCGGTCAATCTCGCCGCGGTGAAGGTCAAGTCGTCGATTTCCTTCGACGTCAGGTAGGCGCCAGTGAACGTCTGGGGCAGCAATCGGGTATCCGAGTAGTACGCCAGCGGATGGGTCGGTATCAGGGTTCCCACTTTGAGCTGGGTCTGGGACAGGCGCATTTTTGCGGTTGGGCCCAGTGCGCTGTATTCGTCCACTGGCTCGTGGCTTTGCGGGCCGAAAGCTAGCAAGCCTGTGCCACGCCGATCTCGGCTGGAGTCGAGTTTTATGCCCAGTGTACCCAAGGCGTCGAAGCCGAATCCCACAGCGCCGTCGGTGTAGCCAGACTGAAATTGGGCGATGAAGCCTTGGGCCCATTCCTCGGCCTTGGCCTGGGGAGCGCCACTTTGGCGAAAGTCCCGATTCAAATAAAAGTTACGGGTGGCCAAAGTCGCGCTGCTGTCTTCGACGAAGCCTGCCTGGGCGAAATTGAGGTCGCACAAAACCAGTCCCGCGGTGGCGAGAGATAGATACCTGTTCATTTTTTTATTGTTCTCTAAGGTGTGGTTGAAGAGCTTTCAAGGCTGTGTGGGTTAAGTGGAGCTCACAGAATTCGGAGAATTTTGTACGTTAAGCCCGCGCGATACCCTCCGTAGAGGTTTGAGCGGCCCGCTCGCGCTGCCGGATCAGCCAGCGCGCCGAATGGCCGCCCAACGTTCGGCCGAGCAAGGACTCGGCAAACTCGATCGCACTCAGCAGCGCAACTGGGTTGATGCCGGTGTCGAAGCCCGAGTTCTCGGCCAGCAAGACGAGGTCCTCCGTGGCGAGGTTGCCGGCAGCGCCGGGCGCAAACGGGCAGCCACCGATGCCGCCGGCGCTGGCATCAAAGCGGCGCACGCCGGCTTCGATTGCCGCCCACGCATTGGCCACGCCCATCCCGCGGGTATCGTGCAGGTGAATCGACAAGCGATCGAGCGGTACGACAGTCGCCAGTTCGGTCATGCGCCGACGCACCTCTGCGGGGAACGCGGACCCGATGGTGTCCGCGATCACCACCTCGTCGGCACCGGCCGCATACATCTCGGCTGCCAGTACCTTCACGCGGTCAAGCGGCGTGGCCCCCTCGAACGGGCAGTCGAAAGCCACGGCGATATAGGCGCGTGTCTTGATCCCGCTCGCGCGCGCCTCGCGCAGCACCAACGCGGACTCTTCGCGCGCCTGCGTCAGGCTCATGTTGATGTTGCGGCGATTCATTTCCTCCGTCGCCGACAGGACGACCGCGACTTCCCGGCAACCCGCCTGCAGCGCTCGGTGCAGACCCTTGAGGTTCGGCACCAGGACCGATGTGCGGAGTGTCGGCAGGCGCTGCTGAAGACCCAGAACGACGTCGGCCGCATCGGCCATCTGGGGAACAGCCTTGGGCGATACAAAGCTCGTTGCCTCCACGCTGGCAACGCCGGCTGCCACGAGGTGCTGCGCAAGCGCCAGCTTGGCCTCGGTGGACACCTGGGCGCACTGGTTCTGCAGCCCGTCGCGCATGCACACATCGGTGATATAAAGACGTTCCATGAAGTCAGCTCCTCATTAGGAGGTTGCAAAGGCCCGTCCGACACCTGTCGGCGTCGGCGGGGGCAGCGGATCATTCGGAGTCGGTTGACAGCGCGGTCAGATGCGCCGGCGTCAGGCCATGACCTCGTCGGCCAGCTCGAAGTAAAGGCTTTCCAGGTTGTCGCGGCGCGCCAGCTCAGCACTGGTTTGCTCCAGGGCGATGCGGCCCTTGATCAGTACAACGGCTCGTTGCGTGAAGGGCAGCGCAATGTCCAGCTTCTGCTCCACCAGCAACAGAGTCAGACCGTCGCCGCGCAACACCTCCAACGACTGCAGAATCTCTTCGACCACCCGGGGCGCGATCCCAAGGAAGGGTTCGTCGAGTAACAGCAGCCGCGGTTTCGACATCAGCGCGCGGCCGATGGCCACCATCTGCTGCTCGCCCCCGGACAGGGTGCCTGCCGCCTGATGGCGGCGCTCCGCCAACCTGGGGAACAGTTCGTAGACCCGCTGCAACTGCTCCTCGGCCGCCTGCTTGCCGCCGGGCAGCGTGATGGAACCGAGCATGAGGTTGTCCAGCACCGACATCGGCGCGAACATGCGTCGCCCTTCCGGCACTTGCACCAGACCGCGTCGCACAATCGTATCGCTGGTGAGTGCTACCAGATCAGATCCCTCGAGCAGGACCTGGCCCTTGCGCACCGGCAAGGTTGCGGACAGCGCGTTGACGAGCGTGGACTTCCCGGCGCCATTGGGGCCCAGCACGGCAACTGTTTCGCCTCGCGCAATCGAGAGGCTGAGATCGTCGATCACCGGGCCGTGGCCGTAGCCTGCTGAGAGGTTGCGTATTTCAAGCATTCTGCAGATCCTTTAAGTTGCCCAGGTAGGCCTGTACCACTTCCGGGTGCCGCTGGACCTCGGCTGCGGTGTCGTCGGCGATCTTGCGCCCGAAGTTCAGTACGGCCACGCGGTCCGCCAGGGACATCAAGAAGCGCATGTCGTGCTCGATCAGCAACACCGAGATGCCGCGTTTGGCAATCGTGCGCACGATCTCCTCCAGACGGCGGCACTCCGCAGCGGTCAGTCCGGCGGCGGGCTCATCGAACAACATCAGCCGGGGCTCCGCTGCCAGCGCGCGGGCGATCTCGAGCAGGCGGCCTTGTCCGAAAGACAGTGTGGCGACGTCGGCATCGCGAAACTCCGACAAGCCAACGAAATCGATCAGGGAGTCCGCCTTGGCCGCGGCTTGGCGCTCCGCACGAGCGGACGATCCAGTCCCTGCCAGGATCTGCCAGAGCGACGACGGCATACGACTGTGCATGCCCACCATCACGTTCTCGCGTACCGACATGCTCTCGAAAGGCTTGTTGTGCTGAAAGGTGCGCACAATCCCGCGCGGCGCAAAGCCGTGGGGACGCACCTTGCCCATGGGCTGTCCATCAAAGACGATCTCGCCGCTGGTGGGTGACAGCGCCCCGGCGATCATTGAGAAAGTGGTGCTCTTGCCGGCCCCGTTGGGCCCGATTACACCGAGGATTTCGCCCGGGTAGACGTCAAGATCAAGGTCGGCGACCGCATGCAGGCCGCCGAAGCGCCGACCCAGGCCGCGCACCTGCAGGAGGGGATTGTTGGCGCTCATGGCTGCACCTTCCGAAGTTGCACTTGCCCTTGGCGACCTTGCCCTTGACGACATTGCCTTGCGACACGATCCCAAATGCCGATCAGGCCACGCGGCTGGAAGATCACGACGAGTACCATGAACAGACCGAACACCAGTGCATGATGATGTCCGATCAGGGGCGACAGCAGCAGTGGCATGAGGTACAGCACTGTGGTGCCGATGATGGCGCCGGCCGGCCGGCCGGCGCCGCCAACGACGACCATGAACAGCAACTGGAACACGGCCTCCTGGCTGAAGATGGCCGGGTTGACGGTGTTATCCACGAAGGCGTAGACCATCCCGGCCACACCGGCCAGCGCACTGGTGATGGTGTAGGCCAGTACCTTGGTGCGGCGCACGTCCACGCCCATGGCGACGGCGGCTTCCGGGTTGTCACGGGCTGCGCGGCAGGCACGGCCAAACCAGGACCGGTCCAGACGCCACAACGTGGCAAAGGTTGCAAGCAAGAGCAACACGATCACCACCGTATACCAGGGGCCGGTGACGGTGACGCCGAACATCGCTGGCAGGCTGTAGTTGGTCAGGCCGCCAGTGGCACCGGTCACGGCTCCACCTTCGTTCAGCACCACGATGAATAGCTGAGCGAAGGCCAGTGTGGCCAGCGAGAGGTAGAAGCCGGCCAGGCGAGTGGCCGGAATGGCGACGATCAGCGCCAGCGCCAGGCAGACCGCCACCGTGGCGATGACAGCCAGCGGCAAAGGCAGGGCCAGTTGGGTGATGAAGATCACCACCGAGTAGGCGCCGATGCCGTAGAAGGCAATGTGCGAGAACGCAACCTGACCGCAGATGCCGAACAGGAAGTTGTAGCTCAGGGCCAATGTGATCCACAGCAGCAACTTGCGGTACACGTCCATCTGATAGCTGCCCAGGACAAAGGCCAGGCCAGATAGCACGAGGGCGGCGACGATGTAGCGTACGAGGGATTTCATATACGAGCCTCCCGGGCCTGTAGCAATCCGGTGGGGCGCACCAGTAGGAAGAGGATAAGCAGGACCAGCGGGACACCCATTGCCAGGCCGGCCGGGATGGGGGCGTAGCGCACCGTGAATTGCTCTACCAGGGCCAGCACGAGTCCGCCCAGCAGAGCCCCTTCGACGCGGCAGACGCCGCCTATCACCAACGCGGTGAAGCCTTGGACCGCCAGCGGCATGCCCATCATGTAGTGGGCCGAAATGTTGGGTGAGACCAACATGCCAGCCAGCCCGGCAACCGCCGCGCCCACCGCGAAGGATGCGGCTGTCACGCGCCCGAGGCGAATGCCCATGAGCGCGGCGGCACGACGATCGATCGCTACTGCCTCGAAGGACTTGCCGGTCAGTGTGCGTTCGAAGAAGTACCACACGCCGACGAAGACCAGTGCGGTGGCCGCGATGATGAAGAAGCTCTGGTACGAACCCGCGAGCACCCCGAGTTCGAATCGTCCGAAGCCCAGCGCAGGCGGCACCGGTTGCGGATCGGCACCGAAGCCGATGGAGATCAACTCGCGAAACACCACCAGCATGCCCAGCAGCGCAAGCACGGGCGCCACATGGGGCGCGCCTTTCTCCACCAGCGGGCGCACCGCCAGCCGTTCGGTGAGCCAGCCGATCACCAGCATCAACAGCAGCACCAGGACCATGGCCAGCGGATAGGGTATCTCGATGAGCGAGAGCGCGACGAAGGCCCCGAAGGCGGCCACCATGGCCCACTCACCCACCGCGAAATTGATGATGCCGGTAGGCCGGTTGATCAACAGATAAGCCAGGGCCACCAGACCATATATGCAGCCGCTGGCGGCGGCGCTGACAAGCAGTTCCAGAAAGTCGTTCATAGGATTCCTTACAGTAGCCTGGGGGCTTACTTGGTACCGGTGTGAACGACCGGCCCCTGCTTGTCGCCGGTGTAGACGCGCACGACCATGCCATTGGGATCGAAGCCGGTTCGCTTGTCGTCGGCGAAGCCATAGCCGGTACCGGTTGCACCCATCACGCCGACATAGTCCCTGGTTGCCTGCATGGCCTGGCGCACCTTTTCCTTGTCGGTACTGCCGGCGCGCTGGATCGCGTCGGCGACCAGCATCATCCCGTCGTATCCGTAGCCATTGAGGTTGTAGGGCTCGTTGCCGACTTCCTTCTTGAACGATTCGACGAAGCGGGCGACTTCTGGCTTGGCGGGATCAAATGCATCGACGAAGACAAGCTCGTCTAGCAAGCCCTTGGCCACTGCGGCGGTTTGCGGCGTCGAGAAGTTGAAGTTACCCAGCAAGGCGGACTTCATGCCCAGCTGGCGATAGGCACGCAGGATGAGGGCGTTTTCAGGCGTCAGGAAGCCAGTGAGAAAGATGGCCTCCGGATTGGCTGCGCGCACTTTCTGCATCTGCGGCTCGGCCGTGGTGGTACCGCGCGAGATCATCTCCTCGGCGACGACCTGCATGCCGGCCTTCTCGAGACCGGCCTTGAATGACTTGGTGGTGAGCTGGCTCAGCTCCGTGTTGTCAGACACCACGGCCACCTTGACGTACTTCTTGTTGGCCGCATAGGACAGCAGCGTGGCGATCTGGGTCGACCCCAGCGGGCCGGTCTGCCAGAAGTTGGGATTGCTGAGCTGGGTCGTCAAGGTGTCGCCGCTATTGCTCGGGGCCAACTGGGGCGTCTTCGTTTCCACCGTCACAGTCTGCACTTGTTGCGTCGCCGGAGTCAGCGAATTGGACAGGATGAACACCGCGCCAGCATCCACGAGCTTGCGCGCGGCGGTGGCCGAAATGTCCGGACGGCCCTGGTCGTCCTCCACAAGCAGTTCGATCTGGCGGCCGAGCAGGCCACCCTTGGCGTTGAGTTGCTTGACCGCGAAGGTGACACCGGCCGAGACCGGCTCGGCATACGGCTTCGCCGGCCCGACCTTGTCGGTGATCATGCCGATTTTGATGGTGTCCTCTGCCATGGCCGGCAACGCCACCAAGAGGGTGCAGCCAAGGGCTGCTCGAATAGCTTTGCTGAATGTGTTCATGGTTTGTCCCGGATTGTTGTTATTGGGATCGCAGTTTTGGGAATCGCAGTTATCTATCGCGCGGGGTGACCTGTGTGATCCATTCGTTCAAGGCGTGCATCTGCGCGCCCAGTAGCCCGCGGGTCGTTTCATCCACGAGCCTGCCGTCGGCGTCGAACCGCTGGGCGCAAAGACCGATGAAGATCTCCGGACGCGGCAGCACGATGGCTTCCAGGCAGCCCAGGACCTTGCGCAGTTCGTATTGCTGCCGCGCGCCGCCGACAGGACCGGGGGTGACCGACAGCAGCGCTACCGGCTTGTTCTTGAAGGGCTGGGGCGTCGTGCGGGACAGCCAGTCGATCGCGTTCTTGAGCGTGCCGCTGATCGAAAAGTTGTACTCGGGGCTGGCGATCAGCAGCGCGTCGGCGCACCGGATTTCTTCGGCCAGACGCAGGACTTCTGCCGGAATGCCCTGCTCCTCGACATCGCCGTCATATACAGGAATGCCCCGCAGGCTGCCTTCGACCATTCGCATATGCGAGGGCATGTTCTCTGCCGCCGCGAGCAGGCCACTACGGTTGTAGGACTGACGCCGCAAGCTGCCGCAGATACCCAGGATTTGTAGATTCTTCATGTGGTTGTTTTCCTCAAGCAATCACTGCTGACTCGCGCAGCCGATGGATGTCTTCTTCCGATACACCTGCAGCGCGCAGGACCTCGGTGGTGTGCTGACCGAGGTCAGGGCCCATGCTCGTGATCTGCCCCGGCGTGGCACTGAGCTTTGGGGTGATGCCGGGGACGCGCAAGGTGGAGCCGTCAGCGAGGGAGACCTCGGGCACCATTTCGCGCGCCAGGAACTGCGGGTGGTCGATCATGTCGGCCACTGTGAACACTCGGCCGGCGGGGACCTTGGCATCTGCGAGCGCCTGCAGTGCATCGACCAGCGAATGCTGCCGGGTCCATGTTGCAATGGCTTCGTCGATCACAGTCATGGCCTTGACTCGTCCCGGATTGCTAGCGAGTTCCGGGGCCACGCCAAGATCATTGCGTCCAACCAGCGCCATGAGCCGGCGGTAAATGCTGTCGCCATTGCCGGCGATCAGCACGAACTGCCCGTCTGCGCAGGGGTAGGCATTGGTGGGGGCCACACCAGGTAACGCGCTACCCGCCGGTTCCCTCATCATGCCGAAGCGATCGAATTCGGGAATGGCGCCCTCCATCATGTTGAACACCGATTCGTAGAGGGCGACGTCCACCATTTGGCCCTGGCCGCCGCGCACGTCGCGGTGGTAGAGCGCCATCAGCAGGCCGATCACGCCATGCAAGGCTGACAGCGAATCACCGATGCTGATGGCGGGCCGTATCGGTGCGCGGCCAGGCTCGCCGGTAATGTGGCGCAGGCCGCCCATCGCCTCTGCGATGACACCGAAGCCGGGCTGGTCACGCATCGGACCGGTCTGTCCGTAGCCGGAGATGCGCAGCATGATCAGGCGTGGGTTGAGCCGCGAGAGGGTCTCGAAGTCCAGCCCCCAGCCCTCCAGCGTGCCTGGTCGAAAATTCTCGATCAACACATCGGCCTCCATGGCCAGGCGACGCACCAGGGCTTGCCCCTCGGGGTGCTTGAGGTCCAGAGCCAGCGAGCGCTTGTTGCGCGACTGCACATGCCACCACACCGAAGTCTCGCCCTCGGGCGTGCGCCATGTCCGCAAGGGATCTCCGCCTTCGGGCGGTTCGATCTTGATGACGTCGGCACCGAAATCCGCCAGTGTCTTGGCAGCAAAGGGACCCGCAATCAGGGTACCCATTTCAATCACGCGCAGACCGGAAAGTGGAGTTGTCATGGGAGTCTCCTCTCGTACTGTTCAGCCCAGCCGCCGATCAAGGCGACAGCCTTTTTCAGGTGTTCCGGCTGACCCTTGAAATAATGGTTGGCACCGGGCAGCAACTCGAAGCGCTTGTCGGTGCTGGCGCAGGCCTCGTAGAGCAGGCGCATGTCGGGCTGCGGGACGGCGTCGTCGCCACCATGTTCGATGGCCAGCAGCGGCACCGTTATTGCGCGGGCGCAGGTTTCGCCGTCGGCCTGCGAGTCATCCAGTGACCATTGCGACAACCAGGAGCGCAGCATCGAGAAGCGCGCCAGGCCGACCGGTCCGCTGTTAACGGTTTCCGGAACGCCCAGGTAGCAACCGGGGGCCCGGTCGTTGGAATCGATGCGCAAATCGAGGAAGCGAGGGTCGGCCATGGTGCGATGGGTCACGAAGCCGCGTTCCATTTCGGCCCCGCCCGTGCGGCGCAGTTCGTCCAGGGTTTCGCGCACTCGCACGGTGATGCGCCGAATCCGGGCAACCTGGGCCGCACGGTACTCGGCGAGCCAGTCCGCGGGGTAAGGAGCGCGCACCGGCTGGATTGACGAGTAGATGTCCAGACGCGGATCGCGGCGGGTGGGGTCGCCTTCGTCAAGTACCGAAGGATCGATCCAGTCGGCGAGGCAGCGAGCTCGCGAACGATGCGCCGCTTCCAGCACCAAGCCGTCCGCCGGCCAGAGCTGGGCTGCCGTGAGGTCAACCGGATCGCCGGCAGGCGTGTGAGTGATGGTCGGTTGCTGGGCCTGCGACTGATAGAACAGGCTCAGCGATCCGCCGCCGGACCAGCCCAGCAGGATCACCTTCTTGTAGCCCAAGACCTCTTTGGCATAACGCACGCAGGCGCCAAGGTCCAGCGCGACTTTTTCGTAGATCAGCGCGGTGTCGTTCTTGGCATAGCGGCTTCCCATGCACAGCACCGAGTGACCCGCTTGTGCCATGGCGCCCGGCAGTGGCAACAGCTGCAGCGTGGAACTGGGGTGCATCATCAAGAAGACGGTATGGCGCCCGCCCTCGCGTGGCCGGATCAGCACTCCCTCCAGATTGACGACGCCTTGACTGCCGACGAAGCCGTAGCTCTCCGTGACCAAGCTGGACTCGGGGTAGCCCACATGCACCCACTGGTGTTCAATATCTTGAGTCATCCGACGTCTCCTTCAGCAACTCAGACCGTTACGGCGCGCCGGGCGGCCTTTTCGGACATCCACTTGCCCAGTTCCACATGAGCTGTTTCAATATCAGAATTAGAGACTGGCTCATCCGACATGTCGATCGTCAACTCAAGGCGAACGCCATTGGGGTCGAAGAAGTAGATCGAACGTACGAATCCGTGGTCGGTAATGCCGAGGACCTCGATGCCGACACTTTCGAGTTTCTGTCGAACCCGCTCCATGGCGCCCATCGAGTCGACCTTCAGGGCAAGATGGTTGACCCAGGCCGGAGTGTTGGGGGAAGGCTGCGCCGCCGTGTCGTCGCCAAGGTCAAAGAAAGCGATAGAAGAGCCATCGCACAGACTGAAGAAAAGATGCGCGAAGGGGTAGTTCTCCCCCGTGCTGGGCACGCTGTCGGCAAGAACGACGTGGGTCAGCGGCAAGCCCAGGATGTCCTCGTAGAAGGCGCGGGTTTCCTCTGCGTCGCGGCATCGCCATGCAAAATGATGAAGGCGCCGGATGGGTTCAAAAGTCTTGGGCATGGGCTAAGCCTCTATGTTGTTGTTTTGGAGAATATGAGGAAAATAACGTAAAGTGTCAAATATTGAGATTTTACATACGACCGACGGCAATCACCCTGGAGTCCCCGCTCGATGAGCAAATTTGTCCGAATGACCGATGTGCTGGATCTATTTTCCGAGAGCGATACCCTGCTGACAGCAGAGATGGTCGCTGCGCGCCTTCAACTGTCTCGCCCCACGGCTTTCCGCTACCTGCGCGAACTGTCGACGGCCGGCTTCCTGGCCAATTACTCCGGCCACTACTCGCTGGGAGCGCGGATCATCATGCTGGACTACCGGATTCGTCAGTCGGACCCGCTGCTCAAAGCGGCACGCGATCCCCTGCAGCACCTCTCCGAGGAAACCGGATTCACCAGCTTCCTTTGCCGCATGTACAACGATGAAGTAGTCAATGTGCACCAGCAGGTCGGCCGCTACCCAGCGGGTGAGGCCTTCGCGCGAGGACATCCGATGCCAATGTTTCGCGGCGCGCCGTCGCAGGCCATGCTCGCCTTCCTGCCACCGGCGCGCCTGCGCAAGATCTGTGAAAAGCATATGGACGACCCCGACCTCCAACGGCTGGGTGCCGACTGGCCTGCGCAGAAGGCCCACTTCTCCGACGTACGGAAGCGGGGGTACTACCTCTCAGAACAAGAACTGGAGGCCGGCGCCATGGGCTTGGCCGTTCCCATCCTGATGCCACCTGTGGGCCTGGTGGGGTCCATCGCCCTGGTGTTCGATGTGGAACGGCGTGCATTGATCAATATCGAGGGCTGCGCGGCGCTCGCCCAGCGGCAGGCGAGCGAGATTGCACGGCGCCTCGCCGAGCTCGGCGCGGGAACCCGGATCGACGATCCTGGTATGTCGGCGCCGATTGAAACGGCGCTGCTCTGACGAGCCCGAAGCGCTGAGTCCTCGGAGGACGATCAACATGCTTTACCCGATTGCGATTTCAATGGGCGACGAAAAACACGCCTGGGGCGTGGAAGTCCCTGACATTGCGGGGTGCTTTTCCGCCGGAGCTCGCCTCGGCGGCGCTCAAGGTGTTGCAACAGAGCGGATGACTTTGTTTCAGTGATGTACCTCTGGGCCCCAAGTGGCCGGTTTTTTGTGCGCAAGTGTGTTGGCTCAACGGTAGCAAGACGTTACAAACCCATCTTGCGTATCGGGTGACCCGGTCGATCAGGAAGGCATCAGACATTGCTGTCGGTGCTTTGGTCCATAGGAATCAGGAGCCGCATACATGGACTGACGGCGCCCTACTCCTTTCAGAGATGTTATGAATGAAGCAAAGGCGAACGTGGATATTTTTGCTGTTTCTGATGATTTTGACGGGCTGCGCAACGGCGCCACCCAAAGACCAGAACAACCTCTGCAACATTTATCGTGAATACCCGGACTGGTACGAAGACTCCCTGGACATGCAGAAGGCATGGGGCACGCCTCTACCTGTGGCGATGGCGATCATGAAGCAGGAAAGCAGTTTTGTTTCCGATGCACTCCCCCCTCGCGACTACCTGCTGTGGGTCATCCCCTGGGGCCGGGTCAGTTCCGCATACGGCTACGCACAAGCGCAGGATCCTGTGTGGGGCGAGTACAAGGACGGCACCGGCAATGGCGGCTCACGGGACAACTTCGATGACGCGATCATGTTCATCGGCTGGTACACCACCGGCACCCAGCGCCAACTCGGGATCTCCAAATGGGATGCTTACAACCAGTATCTGGCCTACCACGAAGGTCGTGGCGGCTATAGTCGCGGCTCCCATCTCAGCAAGCCATGGCTGATACAAGTGGCGCGCAAAGTGGAGCAACAATCGCGCAACTACCAAGCGCAGTTGAAGCAGTGCAGCCAGGAACTGGAGAATGATCGCAGCTGGTTTTTCTGAGTAACGCGTCCACGGGCGCAAGCTCAAGGGCTGCCCCCCTCGTGGATGTGTAGAGATATAAAACCGGTCTTGAAGGCCTAATGCTGATCAGTTAAGGCATCAAACACCGCAACCCTTATGGGAGCGAACCTTTGTGGCGAGGGGGCTTGTCGGAACGCCGCATCGCCCCGCTGGACTGCGCAGCAGTCCCATTTTCTCGGGCCGCTTCGCGACCCAACGGGGCGATGCGGCGTTCCGCCACTAAGTTTCACTCCCTCAGGAATTGTCCCTAACTGATCGGCATTAGTCTTGAAGGCCTTTTTTTGTTTGGATTTGCTGGAATTAGACCGTTGGCTAAATTGGCGACTCTTCGACAAAAATCCCCGTCCGCATTTTCGTCCATCTTCCGCTGATCGGTGACCGAGCGCTGGCGCCGGATACCGACTACCTTAGGTCCTGTTAACGTTTTTCTCGCAGACACCATATTTAGTATCAAATTTCCTTCAGCATTAGTGATTTTACACTGAAGAAATTAACGTTTTGCCATAAAATCGCTTTCTTGTTAGCCTTTTTCTTGCCTCGATAAAGGATTTCGTCAATGCAAGTCGGTTTTCAGACCCTCGCGAACCGTCACAACATCGCTCTGGCACAGCCACTGCGCGTTGAGTCGATAATCGGCACTGTGCGAGTCAGTCGTGAAAGTGGCGGGAAGGTGGAGAACCGGTATCCACCAAGGTATCGCCCCACGGACGATTTCGCAGGTCATTTCGAGTTCGGCCTCAAGTACGAAGAGATTCATCTTGAGTTCTTTGCTCGCCTGTTTGCGGCCATAGGCCCGCAGCCTATCGAGGACTGGTGTCGACGTGAACCTTTCGGACAATACGCCCGGCGCACGGGATTCTTTTATGAATGGCTGACAGGCGAACGCCTGGATGTGCCTGACGTGACCAATGGCGCTTATGTTCAGGCACTTTCTCCCCAAGACTACCTGACTCGACGTGAGGCACTGCGAACGCGGCGTTGGCGGATCAATAACAACCTGCCAGGCACAGCTGGTTTTTGCCCCGTGGTTCGTCGAACAGCGCCAGTGCAGGAAGCTCTGCAATTCGATCTGCGCGAGGCGTTGGATGAGTTGGACCAAACCTTTGGCCCAGATATCCTGATGCGTACGGCCAGTTGGCTGACATTCAAGGAATCGCGCGCAAGCTTCCTCATCGAAAAGGAAGCCGACCAGGCCGACCGCATCCAGCGGTTTGCCCATGTTATTGCTCAACACTGCGGCCATATAGAAAACCCGTTGAGCAACGACAGCCTGACGTCCATGCAAGCCGGCATCCTGGGACGTGACGCGATCGGACTGGGATTACGTCGCTCTCCTGAGTTTGTGGGGCAGGCCACAATGCGCGAGGACATCGTGCATTACATTGCTCCTCATTCTGCGGATCTTGCCGGGCTATTGGCAGGGCTCAACGAGTTTGAGGTCGCAACCCGTGGCGCGGAGTCAATAGCACGTGCCGCCGTGTTGGCATTTGGTTTCGTGTACATCCATCCGATGCGCGATGGCAATGGCCGGATTCATCGGTTCCTGATCAACGACACCCTGATTCGGGATAAGGCAGTGCCTGACGGTGTGATATTGCCGGTATCAGCCACCATCACAAGCTCGATCGACTTCAGGGCGGGCTACGATCGTACACTCGAAGTGTTTTCGCGACCGTTCATGCGACGCTACGCGACGGCCTATCGGTTCGGCGAACTGGTGACCTACGAGGACGGGACACCAAGCAACTTCATCTTCGATGAATACGAGGACGCCTGCTTCACTTGGCGATATCCCGATCTGACCGAACACGTCCTGTACACCGCTCGCGTCGTCGAACATACGATTCGAAAGGAAATGGCGGATGAAGCCAGAGTATTGGTGATTTTTCAGCGCGCTCAGGAGCAGTTGAAAGAGGTTGTGGAAATGCCGGACCAGGACGCGAACCGCATTATCCGCTCCATCAAGGAGAACGGCTGGATAGTGTCCGGCAAACTAAAGAAATCGTATCCGCTGCTAGAAGATGAGCATATTGCAGAACGTGTTGTGGAGGCCGTGCGCTCTGCGTTCGAGGAACAGTCAGTATCTGGCCTACCACGAAGGTCGTGGCGACTATAGTCGCGGCTCCCATCTCAGCAAGCCTTGGCTGATACAAGTGGCGCGCAAAGTGGAACAACAATCGCGCAACTACCAGGCGCAACTGAAGCAGTGCAGCCAGAAACTGGAAGATGATCGCAGCTGGTTTTTCTGAGTGGCTCGCTCTACTGGCACAAGCTGCCACGTCTGCCCCTCGGGGGGGTGTGTAGAAATACGAGAAACCGGTCGTGATGGCCGGTTTTTTGAGCCTGGATCTGGTGGATTGGACCAAACATGTCGAACAGGAAAGCTCATTACAGGACCCAGCACTATCAGTTCTGCTAGTACAGACGTCAGAGCAATTACTGTAAAACAACCACACCATCCTCTTTAACACGTAGGTGCAAACCCTATGATGTCACCCAAATCGATAAAAAGCCGACATACGATTCTACTCGCCACCAACCAGAGTCAATCCGTTCAGGCAGAAGTGAGTCAGGGTGACGCACACGCGATAACATACACCGCCTACGGGCACCTCTCAGCTGGCCGCCCAGTTTCGACCCAGCTGGGTTTCAATGGCGAGTTGCGGGAATCTCGTACTAGCTGGTACATGCTGGGCAATGGCTATCGGGCCTATAACCCGGCGCTGATGCGTTTCCACAGTCCCGACAGGTTGAGCCCATTCGGGGCGGGTGGAGTAAACCCCTACATGTACTGTGGCGCAGACCCCATAAATCGTCGCGATCCAACAGGACGCGTCGCTGTTCCGGCCATTGCGATTCACCTTGCGGGGACCGCAGGTGGATATTTCTCGCTCATGGGCATAGCTAATTCAGTGAAAAACTTTGCTCATTTAAACGGGGCGAGAGCTTTGGCGCTTGGGTCGGGGGGAGCCGGCGTGCTTCTCGCTACGGCAGCGGTTGCAACTTCCTCCCCCGTTCTGGCAGCTGCGAGTGTGGCAGCAGGGACAGCCAGCTTGACGTTTGCCTTGAGGGGGGCATTAGCAGAAACAGCAAGAGTAACCCTACGGGGTGCGTCGGTAGCTTCACTTGTCGATACCTCTACACTTTCCCGTTCATCACTCCTAAGATCGAACCTGAGCACGCCACCAGTTACAGTTAACAGGTCACCGATGGCTCAACCCTCTATTGCTCCCACTCACGCAACTACACGCGCTCCTCAGACTCCCGAACCTGCGGTGCACAATGCACATGCTGCGGGAGATCAGGAGGCACTACTGAATCGCCCTGAACGAGTGACCGCCCGAAGGAGTGATTTACCAACACTGCAGTTCGTGGATGAAACGATCCTGGCAGGCCAAAAAATCAGAAGCGCCCACTAAGCAATGATTTTCACATTTCACCAATGTAACTCAGGCACAAGGCGTAACCTCATGTACGAACCTCTGCCAAAGGCTTGATCCACTACTATGTTCGGGCCTGCCTCGTTTCCCGGTACATGGACTTTTGCATGACTCAAAACATCTACGACAACCCCGATTTCTTCCACGGCTACAGCCAGATGGCCCGCTCCATCGGCGGCCTGGATGCAGCACCCGAATGGCCTGCACTCAGAGCAATGTTGCCACCCATGCAAGGCCTGAAGGTCGTGGATCTGGGCTGCGGCTACGGTTGGTTCTGTCGCTGGTCCAGCGAGCAAGGCGTCGGCAGCGTACTCGGCCTGGACGTTTCGCAAAAGATGCTGGAGCAGGCACGCAAGACCACCTCGGCATCAAGCGTGCGCTACGAACGTGCGGACATGGAGCACCTCGATCTGCCGGCCGCCAGTTTCGACCTGGCCTACAGCTCTTTGGCCCTGCATTACATCAAGGACTTGCCGAGGCTATTCACGACTATCCACGCAGCCCTCAAGCCCGGTTCGCGCTTCGTGTTCTCCATCGAGCATCCGATCTTCATGGCGCCGCGCAATCCTGGGTGGATCATCGATACCGAGGGCCGCAAGAGCTGGCCCGTGGATAGCTATCAACTGGAAGGTGAGCGCGTGACCAACTGGCTGGCGGACGGCGTGATCAAGCAGCACCGGACCCTCGGCACCTTGCTCAACCTGCTGATTGGCGCGGGCTTCAACATCCTGCGAGTGGACGAATGGGGACCGACGGATGCCGAGGTAGCAGCGCAACCGGCACTGGCCGAAGAACGTGAGCGACCCATGATGATGTTGCTCAGTGTTCAGCGCTGATGGATGAGGCAAGGGGGCAGACGACGCTCGGCGTGCCCTACCCCTTCAGGTATTAGCGGGTCGCGACGATGAACAACCGCGGAAACGGCAACAGCACCGAGCCATCGGCCAGTGCCGGATAAGCCCGCTCGATGGCCGCCTGATACTGTTTCAGATACTCAGCCCGCTCCACCTCATCCAGCGGCTCGAGAAACGGCCGCAGGCCGCTGCCCTTGAACCACTCCACCACTCCCGAGGCTCCGTCGGCGAGCGGATGGTGGTAGGTGGTGCGCCATACATCGACTCGACTGCAGTGAGATTTCAGCATCGAATAGTAGCCAGCGGCATCGGCCATTTCCGTGCGTTGCCCGGTAGCGCTTGCCAGTTTGTTCGCCCAAGGGCCATCAGCAGCCACCTCACGCATCAAGCGGTGGGATGGCTGATTGAGATTGTCCGGCATCTGGATCGCCAGGCTGCCGCCCGGTGCAAGCTTGCTCACCAGCGCAGGCAATAACGTTGCGTGATCGGGTACCCACTGCAATACCGCGTTGGCGAAAATGACATCGAACGGGCCGCTGTCGCTCCAGGAGTCTATGTCTGCGATATCGAACTGCAATTGCGGCAAACGCTTGCGGGCGGCCTCGATCATGTCGGTGGAACTGTCCAGACCGCGCACCGTGGCGTTGGCAAAGCGCTCCACCAGCAACTCGGTCGAGTTACCCGGGCCGCAACCGATGTCGATGGCCGAGCGCACGTCCGCGGCCGGGATGGCCGCCAGCAAGTCGCGGGCGGGACGGGTGCGCTCATCTTCAAAAGCGACGTATTGTCTGGCGGACCAACTCATTGCGTTCTCCTTTTCGATGCCATGTCAGCGGACCGCTACGATACCGTTACGGGCACCGCCAAAGGTTTCGAAAAGCGATCATGCAACAGTCAGTAACAAACAGTCGAATTTTCATCCCGCCGCCAGTGTCTGAATTTCAGGCGCCCTCTCATAAGGAATCACGGCCATGAAGTTCGCAAAAGTCGCACAAAAACTCGCCCTGTGGGCTGGCAGTCCCAAGACGTTCCTGGGGGCGATCCTGTTGATTTTTCTATGGGGCCTGAGCGGTCCGATATTTGATTTCAACGATACCTGGCAACTGATCATCAACACCTCGACCACCATCATTACCTTCCTGATGGTGTTCCTGATTCAGAACACGCAAAACCGCGATACCGACATCTTGCACTTGAAGGTCGACGAGTTACTGCGAGTGACCAAGGAGGCGCAGAACGCGATGCTGGGGCTGGAAGCGCTCGACCTCAAGCAGCTCGAAGCCTTGAGAAAGCAGTATCGCAAACTGGGTGAAGGCCAGACCGTTTCCGTGGGTGGCGTCGTCGTTCAGGAAGAAGGCAAGCAGGATCTGAATAACTGCTGATCGCGATTTGCGGGTGGCCCCCGGGCCACCCGCTGACGATCAGCGACTGGCCTGGAGTGCCTTGGCCATTTGCAGGTGATTTTGCAACTTTGGCAGGGTTTCCTCGGCAAAGGCTTTGATCTGCGGCACATCGGTGGTTTGCGCCGTTTGCTCAAACTGCTCGATGGCTTCCTGGGTGTTTTTGACCTGGCTGGCCGCATAGGCCTGATCGAAGTTCGAGCCTTCCATGACTTCGGGCATCAGGGTCTTGGCCTTTTCCACCACTTGTTCCCGTGGGGCCACCGGCAAATCCAGTTGTCTGGCGATTTTCGCCAGGTGCTGGTTGGCGGTGGTGCGGTCGTTGATGACGACAATGGTGTAGTCCTTCACTTCTTTGGATTCGGACTTCTGGTGCGCCAGGCGACTGGCTTCGATATCCGCGATGCCTTTGGCCGAGGCATCATCGATGAATTCGACGGGGGACTGGGCGAAGGCACTGCTGGCACACAGGCCCAGTAACGTGGCAAAACTGGTACATCGTATTCGGGTGGCCATCCGGTGCATGGTCGCGCCCTCCTCGAGTAAATTTAAACGGGAGCTTTCGCCCCCGCTTCTCAATCAAAACTACGTTCACCACTACTTGGATTTTTGGCCACCTTTGCGGCCCATATCGGGTTTCGCAGGCTCTTTATCGACAGTCGTGGTGGTAGTTTTCCCACCTTTGCGACCTGCTTCAGACGCCTTGGTTCGATCGTTGGCGAAATTTCCCGAGTTCGAGTTTCTTGAGTTAGGCATGATTCTCTTCCTCTTTTTGATGATCGCGGCGAACTTGCGCCCGCATAGAATCTGAATTTTCGCGATGCAAAAGGTTTAGAAAAATAGTTTCGCACCGCGACGAACGGCGACCTGGATTCAGAACCGTCGCAGGTGCTGTTCGCGTTTAGCGCTATACATGGCCTCGTCGGCGTGCCTGAACAGCTGCTTTTCTTCGGTGCCGTGATCGGGGTATCGGGCGACGCCGATACTCGGCTGGATATTCAGGCTGTGCCCGTCCAGCCGTAGGGGCTGGACCAGAACCTGACGGATTTTCCCGACCACGATGTCGGTATCGTCGGCGGCGTGAATGCTGTGCAGCAACACCACGAACTCATCGCCGCCAATGCGCGCCACGGTATCGGTTTCGCGTACGCAGCCCTTGAGCCGGTTGGCCACTGCTTGCAGCAGCAGGTCGCCGACCGCATGGCCGTGGGTATCGTTGACTTGCTTGAAGCGGTCGAGGTCGACGTACAGAAGCGCCATGCGCCCGCCGTTCTCCCGCGCCACTTCCAGCGAGGCATTGAGCCGGTCACGCAGCAGTTCGCGGTTGGGCAGTTGGGTCAGTTGGTCGTATTGCGCCATGTGCTGCAGACGCGCGTGTAATTGCTGGCGCTCGATCGCAGTGGCGACCTGGGCGCAAACATATTGCAGCAATTCTTTGTCCTGTTCGGTGTAGCGCTCGCCGCCCGGCATGCTTTTGACGATCAGCGCGCCGATGGTGCCGTTTTGCGAATTGAGCGGCACACCCAGCCAACAGGGTGATTCATGGCCGGTCACGATCATTTCGAATCCCACAGGCAATTGTTCCTGGTCCGGGGTCAGCAGGATCGGCTGGCCGCGCCGGATGACCTCGGCACACAGTCGCCCGGTGATGGACCCCGGGTGCTCCGGTTGTGGCTCGTGGTCATCGACGTGATAGGGGAAATTCAGCTGCGCGCAGTGCTCGTCATACAGCGCCACGGAAAAATTCAGTGCTGGCAGCCACTCACCGATGATCATGTGGATTCGTTTGAACAATGCCAGCAGATCCTCTGCCGCGTGGGCCGCTTCGGAAATCGCAAACAGCGCCACCTGCCTTGACTCGGCCTGCTTGCGCTCGGTGATGTCGCGGGCAACCGCAATGCGCAACTGATCGACTTCCGACCAGCGTGCGGACCAGAGGATGTGCACGACCCGACCATCCTTGCGCAGGTAGCGGTTCTCGAAATTGAACTTGGGCTCGCCACCCATGATTTCCCCAGCGGCGTCCAGGGTGCGCTGGCGATCGGCCGGGTGCACCAGCTCTATCATCGGCTGGCCCACCAGTTCGTCGGGGCTGTAACCGAAAATGCGTTCGCAGGCCGCACTGACAAAGACGAAGCGACCTTGTTTGTCCACCGCACAGACGGCGTCCAGCAGGAGGTCGATGTAGCTCGCCAGCGGCGCGGAGTTTCTGATTGCCATGGTGCAGTGAGCGATTCCGGACAGTACAGCGACCCAATCCATCCCTGACCGCGCAAACGCCCATGCGTTGACGGTTGCGCTGATGCATCCTGAATCAGCGTCAAGCCTTGTTGCTGACCAACCCCGGCAAGGCATGCACCAGGGCATTGATGGCGAAACCGATGAACATTATCCCGCACAGGCGGGTGATAGCCAATTCATGGCGTTGATACAAGGTGCGCACCTGCCGCGCCCCGACTATACCGATGAGAATAGCGTATGCCAAAAGGCCACCAATAAAACTCAGTACGATCAACCATGGCAACATCGACCAATGCAGCAGTTCCGCACGGCTGGACAGCAACGCGGTAAAGGTCGCCACTGCAACGGGATATGCCTTCGGGTTGGTCAGGCCGAACAGGATGCCGTGCCAGAACGGCTGCCGCGCCGGGCCTTGTGGCGTCTGGGCACTGCTGCGTCGTGCGCGCACTGCACGCAAGCCGAGCCAGAACAGATAGAGCCCGCTGAGCAGGCCAAGCACATCGAAGGCCGTGCTGCCGATTTCCCGCGCGCCAACGATTGCGATCAGCGCAGTGCTGCACCACACCACATCCCCCAGCAAATGCCCGCAGAGAAACCCCGCCCCGGCCCGCCGCCCGTGGGCTGCGCCAATCCCGAACACCGCCAGCACACCAGGTCCCGGGGTGATCCCGTAGATGAAGCCTGAGGCGAGTACGGCCATTAATAGCGACGGGGTCATGGGAACTCCTGTTCGGTTGACGGATGAATGGGCGCCAGTCTATCTCAGGTCTTCGGGTGGCGACTGCCAGGTCACCGAAAACTTCATCGGTGCAGCCACCAGTTCCGGGGCTGCTGGCCCAAACCCCGGACCAGCGGCTGACCGCACCAATTAATACGTTGTAGTATGTTGTATTACACACCACTACATCGAGATCATCATGTCCGTCATGTCCTTGCGCCTGCCAGACGAAATTGCCAATACGCTCGCCAGCCTCTCCAAAGCCACAGGCCGCAGCAAATCGTTTCTCGCCGTAGATGCATTACGTGAGTACCTGGCAAGGGAGGCCTGGCAAATCGAGGAATTACAGAAAGCATTGATCGAAGCCGATGAGGGAGATTTTGCGAGCGCCGAGGAGGTCAATGCCGTCGCTGAAAAGTGGACGACCAATGCGCGTTGAGTGGCTGCGTACCGCATTAAAAAACCTGGATGACGAAGCCGCTTGCATCTCGATGGAGAATCCCGGACCGGCCGCTGACTTTGTCCAGGCCGTTCTCGCCAGCGTCGATCACCTGGCTCGCTTTCCAGCAACGGGCCGCGAAGGGCGCATACCTGGAACTAGAGAATGGGCAATGCCCGACCGCCCCTATCTGATTCCCTATCGAGTCCGCCAAGGTCGGCTGCAAGTGCTGCGAATTTTTCATACCCGGCGCCTTCCACCCAGCGCTTGGTAAGCTCTGATCGTTATCCAGACATCAGAGCCATATCCCCTCCCCGCTCTTCGTCCCAAGCCGTGCCGTGGTCCCGGCACCGGCTCGTGATAAAGTCGCCGCCCATGGACCTTTTGCTGTGAGACGAAAAACGCAATGACCGATTTCCAGGATGTCGATGCCCAACTTGAAGACTGGAACGCCTTGCGCAGCAGCGCGTCGTTCAGCGGCTTGCTGGTGGGTAACGGCGCCAGCCGCGCAGTGTGGGACGACTTCGGCTACGACTCGCTGTTCGAGAACGCTCGCACGGTCGAAGAAAAGCCCCTGAGCCAATCCGAACTGAGCGTGTTCGATGCGCTGCAGACACGCAGTTTCGAGCAGGTCCTCGGTGCGCTGAAAACCACCAGCAGGGTCAACAAGGCCCTGGCTGTCAGCTCTGCGGCTCCACGCAATCGCTATTACGCGATCAAGGAAGCGCTAATCAACACTGTGCATGCAGTGCACATCCCGTGGCGGTTGGTAGTGCCTTTGACGCTGGCGACGATCAATCAGGAACTGGGCCAATATCGCACGGTGTTTACCACCAACTACGACCTGCTCAACTACTGGGCGGTGCAGCACTGGCCCGAGGCGATCACCGACCTGTTCCAGGGTGCCGAACCGGGTTTTGACCTGAGCGCCACCGCCACCGACAAAACCCGCCTGCTGTATCTGCATGGTGGTCTGCACCTGGTGCGCAATCAGGACGGCACGGCGCGCAAGCTGCTGTCGACCGAGGGCACGCTGCTGGGTAGCTTCGCCATCAACAACACGATCAAGACCCTCGACGACGTGCCATTGTTCGTCAATGAGGGCCCGAGTGCCGACAAGCTCAAGACCATTCGCAGTTCGGATTACCTGTCGTTCTGCTACGACCAGTTACTTGGCCACGGTGACGGCTTGTGCATCTTCGGCCATGCGCTGGGCGAACAGGACAGTCACATCATCCATGCCTTGCGCATGGCGAAACCGCAGCTCGTCGCGATCTCGATTTATCCGCGCAGCAAGGCGTTCATCCAGCACCAGAAGCGGCATTACGCGAAGGTGTTTGAGGGGACCGGGATCGAGTTGCGGTTCTTTGATTCGAAGACCCATGTGCTGGGTAGCCCGAAACTGACGGTCCCGGTCGAAGTGTAGTGCTGCGGGGTCCGCTACCAACTTCGTTACCCCGAGTGTACCGGGCGCCCTTGTGGGAGCGAGCAGGCTCGCTCCCACAAGGGTGTGTATGGGATATGAGCTGTGGGCGTGGGGTCAGAGCACCGGCAGCGTCTTGTCCTTGATCACCTTGCTCGGTCCGTTGGCCTTCACACTGGCTATGCCTTTGTCCATGGCCGCTTCTGAGGAGTAGGCCTCGCTGCTGCCGATGATCTCGTGGTTGCCGGCCTTGAGATTGAAATAAGGATGGCCGTCCTTGGTGGTTTTTTTCTCGTAGCGTTCTTCCAGCGAGCTGTTGGCCTGGACCGAGACAATGCCTTTGTCGGCGGCAGCGCGGCTGGTGTACAGCTCGCTGGTCAGAATGGTTTCGGCGTTTGCGGCCTTGAGGACAAACCTGAACTGGCCACTGCTGCTTTTACTCACTTCATACCATCCGGACATACTCTTACTCCTGGGCGATTGAGAAGTTGCGCGCTTGAGAGTAAAGACCAGGCCAGGATTTTTGTCGCCTGTACCGGCCTCTTCGTGGGCAAGTCGAATCGTCGCACCGCCGCTCCCACAGGTTCGATGTGATCCCCCGATTCGACTAGCCCGCGAAGAGGCCGGTACAGACCACACAAACTTGTCTACTTCGCCGCTGCGCGAACCACCGAAAGCCCAGGTGCCTGCCCCCGCCGCTGACTCAAATAGCGCGTACAACTCACCCGTAGAAACGAGGCGAAGTTCACCACCTCACCGCGATAATCCATCACCTCTTCATACAACCTGGCGATCAACTGGTTGGTGCTCATGCCGTCGACCTCGGCGATTTCGCTGAGGATGTCCCAGAACTGATTCTCCAGGCGCAGGGTGGTGACCACCCCGCGGATGCGTAGCGAGCGAGAGCGCGATTCGTAGAGGATCGGGTCGGCTTTGACGTACAGCTCGCACATGGACAGATCCCTCGTTACAGCGTGATTTTGGTGCCCAGCAACCCGAGGAAGCCGGCTAGCCAGTTCGGGTGCGCAGGCCAGGCCGGTGCCGTGGCCAGATTGCCCTGAACATGGCCGTCCGTCACCGGGATGTCGATAAACGTCCCGCCCGCCAGACGAACTTCCGGTGCGCAGGCCGGATAGGCGCTGCATTCGCGGCCTTCCAGAATCCCCGCCGCCGCGAGCAATTGCGCGCCATGGCATACGGCGGCTATCGGCTTGCCGGCCTTGTCGAACTCACGCACCAGTTCCAGGACCTTTTCGTTGAGTCGCAGGTACTCGGGCGCACGACCACCCGGGATCAGCACGGCGTCGTAGTCGGCGGACTTGACCTTGGCAAAGTCGAAGTTCAGGGCAAACAGGTGACCGGGCTTTTCGCTGTAGGTCTGGTCGCCTTCGAAGTCATGGATCGCTGTGCGCACGGTCTGGCCAGCGGTTTTGTCCGGGCACACGGCGTGCACCGTATGGCCGACCATCAACAGTGCCTGGAACGGTACCATCACTTCATAGTCTTCAACGTAATCGCCGACCAGCATGAGAATTTTTTTCGCCGCCATGGGGAGGACTCCTCTGGGAATTGCGTGGGCTTCAAGAGTACTCAAGGTAGTCCTTATCCGGCGGGGTGGGTAACAACCGGCTACTACCTGATGGACCGCGTTATCGTTCTTCGCGGGCAAGCCACGCTCCCACAGGTTTTGCGCCAGCCATAGGAACGGTAGCCTCAAACTGTACGGATATTTCTGTAGCCAGCTGTACGCGCCAAAGCCCCGGGTTTATGGCTAGATGACGACATCTCTCCCCCTGCGATTCTGGTTGCCATCATGTCCTCGCGCGAAAACACCGGCATGGCCCTCGGCCTGCTTGGTGTGGTGATCTTCAGCCTCACCCTGCCCTTCACGCGGATTGTCGTGCAGGAAATCCATCCATTACTCAATGGCCTGGGCCGGGCGCTGTTCGCTGCATTCCCGGCAGCGCTGCTATTGCTGTGGCGACGGGAAAAATGGCCCACATGGAAGCAGATCAAGGGCCTGACCCTGGTGATTGCCGGGGTGATACTCGGCTTCCCGGTGTTGTCAGCCTGGGCCATGCAAACCTTGCCGGCTTCCCATGGTGCACTGGTCAATGGATTGCAGCCGCTGTGCGTGGCGCTGTATGCCGCCTGGTTGTCCCACGAACGTCCATCGAAAGCCTTCTGGGCCTGCGCCGCCCTCGGCAGTGCACTGGTACTTGGCTATGCGCTGATCAGCGGTGCCGGCAGCATTCAAGCCGGTGATTTGCTAATGCTCGGTGCCATTGCGGTGGGCGGCCTTGGCTATGCCGAAGGCGGTCGGCTGGCCAGGGAAATGGGCGGCTGGCAGGTAATCTGCTGGGCGCTGGTACTGTCGACTCCACTGCTGATCGGACCCGTGGTGTATCTGGCCCTGCAACATCAGGGCGAAATTTCCAACAGGACCTGGTGGGCCTTTGGTTACGTCTCGCTGTTTTCACAGTTCATTGGTTTCTTCGCCTGGTATGCCGGGCTGGCCATGGGCGGCATTGCCCGGGTCAGTCAGATCCAGTTGCTGCAGATCTTCTTCACCATTGCCTTTTCAGCGTTGTTCTTTGGCGAACACGTCGAGCCGATTACCTGGCTGTTTGCTGGCGGGGTGATTGTGACGGTGATGCTTGGGCGCAAGACGGCGGTCAAACCCCATGTGGGAGTGAGCCTGCTCGCGAAGGGGCCATAACATTCAACATTTATGCTGAATGTGCCGCCACCATCGCGAGCAGGCTCGCTCCCACAAAATCACAGGTAACCGTCAGAACGCAGCAGGGTTTCCAGGCAGTGCTCGCTGATGTGGTAGAACGCCTTCAACTGCTCAATCTTCACCAGCAGCTGAGCCGGGTCCACTGGCTCGGCGCGCTTGACCGCCAGGATCATCTTGTTCTTGTTGGTGTGATCGAGCGAGATGAACTCGAACACCTTGGTCTCATAGCCGCACGCTTCGAGGAACAATGCACGCAAACTGTCAGTGACCATCTCCGCCTGCTGCCCCAGGTGCAAACCGTATTGCAGCATGGGCTTGAGCAACGCCGGGCTCTGTATCTGCAGGCGAATCTGTTTGTGGCAGCACGGTGAACACATGATGATCGAAGCGCCGGAACGAATGCCGGTGTGAATCGCGTAATCGGTGGCAATATCGCAGGCGTGCAGGGCGATCATCACTTCCAGCTCGCTGGGTGCCACGCTGCGCACGTCGCCACACTTGAACACCAACCCTGGATGCTCAAGCCTGGCGGCGGCACCATTACAGAGAGTGACCATATCTTCACGCAGCTCGACACCGGTCACTTCACCCTCGGCTTTCAGGGTATTGCGCAGGTAGTCGTGAATGGCGAAAGTCAGGTAACCCTTGCCTGAACCGAAGTCCGCCACGCGTACCGGTTTGTCCAGCGCCAGGGGCGACGAGGTCAGCGCATGGCTGAAGACTTCGATGAACTTGTTGATCTGTTTCCATTTGCGCGACATGGCCGGGATCAGCTCATGCTGCTTGTTGGTCACGCCAAGGTCAGCCAGAAACGGCCGGGTCAGGTCGAGAAAGCGGTTTTTCTCGCGGTTATGTTCGGCTGACGGCACCTCACGCAATTGCTGGGGTTTGCTCTTGAATAGCGATGACTTGCCCTTTTTGCTGTATTCGAGCTGGGCTTCATCGGTCAGCGCCAGTAAATGCGCATTTTTGAACGACGCTGGCAACAGCGCGGCAATGCTCGCCACACCTTCGGCCAGTGCCAGGTTCTTGGTGATGTCGCGGGTCTTGTAGCGGTAGACGAAAGACAGGCAGGGCTGCGCCTTGACGATCACCGGCTTGATGATGATCCGCTGCAGATCCGCTTCATCACCGACGTATTTGGCCAGCACCAGTTTAATGAAGGCCTGTTGCTCAAGGCTCGACTGCAGCAGGCCGATGAACTGGCTGTGGTGATCCGGCGCGAGGCTGGCGGGTGTGGCGATAACGGACATGGAGAAACGGCCTCGGGCAATGCGCATCAGGAATTGCCGGGTATTTTAGGCTGGACGGGAGTTTTGGGCACGGGGATATTTTTGGGCAGGTCCTGGCGCCTCTGGCCAAGACCTGAGAAAGGCGCTGAAACCTCACTGCTCTACCAGTCGAAGTTTGCGATTGCTCGGCGAGTTGATCACGTATTTGACGATCAAACCGACTGGCACCGCCCAGGTAAGTCCGTTGACCGGATCCGTCACCACGGCAACGGTTTCAGAGCTCGCGGCGACGTCCAGACGCCGACGGTCATTGCTTGACTTGAGAACTCCATAGGCATGGCTGACCAGCCTTTCCGCGACATGCAGGGGTACATCGACACTCTGCAAATGCTTTACGGCACGACAGAACAACACCTGGTCATCGAGCAGAGCGTCGCTCTCGTGACGAGCCAGAAATGTCTGAGCCATGGCCAGCATGTCCTCGTTCATCTCCAGACCTTCATCGACCTCCATCATGTTCACGACTCCTGTTGCGTATCAGTCGATGACTCGCTGACAGGCCGGGCGGCACGTCGCAAGTCTGGCCCGGCGCAGGGTAAATGCACGGCCGGGTTGGGCATTCCACTGGGAGACAGTTCATGGGTCATTTCGAACTCGGCGCGCACCGACCAGCCGCAAGGCTCCGACGTGCATTGCAAATAGGCCACCCGAAGAAAAATATGGCGACCTTCGCTGGTTCGAATACGCATCCGGCTCAGGCAGTGCGGACACACCATTTTGTAAGTGCTCATGCCGGGTGCCTGCGGGTGATCTGGTGGTAATCGACATTATCAAACGCAATACTGCTTGACGCGTTGATCGACAGGGTCAGCCCTTGCGAATGACGCTTGCCGGACAAGCGCAAGTGCAATGGGCAGAGAGCTGTCAGGCAAGAACCAAACTCGTAGGAAATCACCCTGCTACCATTAGGAAGTTTCAACATCGTATTCTTCTGACTCATAGTTGATGATTGATTACTCATAAGAAAAAAAGTACTCATTACGCATACGTTAGGCACTCAAAAAGCATATGTCAAAAGGAAGAGGCTCAAATTGCGTAGCAAAAAATCACAAGCTGTCTTGGCGCGTTTAAAGCAAATTACTGGCACAAAAAGCGACGCATCTTTATCCTCTGCGCTACAGATCAGCCCACAGACCCTCAGTAGCTGGAAAGGTCGGGATAGCACGCCATACTCATTATGCGTAGACATTGCGCAAGCGCGTGGCGTTTCTCTTGACTGGCTGCTACTCGGTGAAGGCCCTGTTTTGCGCCCTGTTGCTGCCCAGTCAGTCGAGGACAGTCAGGAAAGTGCAACTCGAGAAAACACAATTCTCGCGATGTGGCGATTGCTCGATGAAGACGATCGCTGTGCCATTCAAAATGTTCTGGAGGAAAAACGGCGCTTGCGTGACATGGAGCGGCAACTGTCAGAAATGGCATCAATTCTGTCGACACTTAAACAGTCGAAAGAAATATGAAGTCATATTTAAACTGAATTCCGTTACTTCGGGGCACGCCACAGCACAGCAATGTTTCCGTCATTTCGAATAATCAGTACGCACAACAAAATGCTCACTACTGAATGCCATGGACTTACCGGCACAGATGTCAGAAGTACATCCATGCCGGCAACACAAAAAAGTCCTCCGCACAGGCTGGTCAGCAACCTGTCCCGCCAACAATGACGCAATTCGTCGCGCTGATAACAGGCCAACCTGAACGCACTCAACAAGTGAGCAATAGCCGTGATGAAGACAAGTGCAAACGCTTGATTGCCCATCATCCTCGCCCTCTCAAATGTCGAATGATGTCACCCAGGGCGGCACCGTCCATCCATTGCATCAGCTTGATGCTGATGGGAATAACCACCAGCGCACAGAGAAATGCCGTTACCCCTGCCGTCAGGAATGGAGCCAGCGGCTGAGCGACGGGAGTGAAGAGGTAACCTACGCTCGCCGACATCAACCAGGAGCCGATACGCTGCCACGCCTTGAAATTGCTACGGGTTGTGGTTACCAACCACGCCCCGAGCGATGCACCGAACAGGACCTCGCCATCAATCGAGGGTAATGTCGCGATACCCAGCCCCAACAAGAGACCGCTGATACTGTTGTAGGCCGAATCAGTCAGGCTCATCGGTACCTCGCGATTCCGTGAGATCCACGCTTATGGCTCCCGACTCGATGGCTTTGAGCAACGCCGCGCTGCGAGACCTGACGGCGAATTTGCGACGGATATTGGAGAAATGGAAATTGACCGTGGACTCCGAGCAGTTCTGAATCCGGGCAATCTCCCAGGAAGTTTTGCCCTTGGAACACCACATCAAGGTTTGTGTCTCTTTTGCGGTCAGCTGCGCCGGCAGCGTGTCCGCATTGCCGGGGGCATCATCTGAAGCGTCGATTGTTTGATGCTTTGACATAGGCTATCCCTCTCGTCAGAACGCCCGTAGCAGAGCGTTCGCTGTTGGAGAGAGATGTTGCAGACAAGCCCGAGCCCGGACAATCGGCGGGGGTTGTCCCGGCGAATGCTACAAAAGATTCGCTGAAATTGCCTACCCAAGCACTACCAGGCGATTGGGCAACTCGTTGCGCGCGTGCGTGACCGGCACATGCACCTTGAGCAACTCGCCGCATGCCTCGATGCAGCTGACAAAGCCCTGCAATGTCTGGCCCTGGCGCACTTGCCGGGTGAACGCCGCGACGATTTCGTCCCAGTTTTTGTTGTCCAGGCGACTGGAGATGCCCTCATCCACCAGAATTTCCACATAGCGCTCGGCTTCACAGACGAAAATCAGCATGCCAGTGCTGCCTTTCGTATGGTGCAGGTTCTGCTCGAGGAATTGCCGACGCGCGAGATTGGAAGCGCGCCAGTGACGCACCGAACGCGGGACAAGATGGGTGGTGATTTTCGGCAAGCGAAACACCAGGCACAGCACGATGAAGCTGACCCACTGCACCAGCAGCAAGCTGTGCAGGGTCAGCCAGCCCGTCAGGTAATGCACGACACCGGGCACTACCAGCGCCAGGAGGCTGGCCCACAGCAGCGGGATGTACGCATAGTCGTCGGCCCGGGCCGCCAGTACGGTCACCAGTTCCGCGTCGGTATCGCGCTCGACCCGGGTGATGGCCTCGGCCACTTTGCGTTGCTCGTGTTCAGTGAGTAATGCCATGTCTTGAAAATGCCTGTGCGCTATTGTTTTTCATCACCAGCCGCCCGACGAACCACCGCCCCCGAAACTGCCCCCGCCACCACTGAAACCACCGCCTCCCCCGCCGCCACCGAAACCTCCACCACCAAACCCGCCGCCGGAACCACCGGAACCGCCGCGGCCGGCAGGAAGAATACCGAGCATCTGGCCAACAAAAACGGTCAGGATGAACAGCAGCAGCAAAAACACGAACAGACCGGGATGGCGTGAAATGAAATCGTCACCTGGATCACCGCTGGACTCGTAGACAGTCGACGGCTCATCCAGGGAGTTGCCACCCAATACCACCAGCATCGCCGCCACCCCGTCGCTGATGCCTTTGCCGTATTGACCTGCCTTGAATGCCGGGGTGATGACCTGATGGATGATCACTGAACTCTGGGCATCGGTCAGGCGATCTTCCAGGCCATAACCGACCTCGATGCGCAATTTTCGCTCGTCACGGGCAATGATCAGCAGTGCGCCGTTGTTCTTGTCCTTCTGCCCGATGCCCCAGTGCCGGCCGAGTTGATAACCGAAGTCGGCGATGTCGCTACCTTGCAAGTCCGGCACCGTGACCACCACCAGTTGCTCACCGGTGGCCGCTTCATGGGCCTGTAACTGTTGAGTCAGCTGCTCGCGCACCGATGGCTCGATCATTTGGGCGTTGTCCACCACTCGCCCGGTCAGCGCCGGGAAGACCAGCTCGGCCCGGGCCGCCAGGGTAAATGCCCAGAGCAACAGCACCAGGCCTATCTTCAACGCTCGCATTGGCAACCTCGTCTGTGCACTGGTTTCGCCCCCTGCGGCAGCTCCTTGATTAGCTGTTGGTTCAGAATTTGACCTCAGGGGCCTTTTCCGAACCCGGGGTGGCCTCGAAGGTTTCGCGCACCGGCAGGTTGCTGTACATCACGCTGTGCCACAGGCGGCCGGGGAATGTGCGAATCTCGGTGTTGTACTTCTGCACCGCCAGGATGAAATCGCGCCGGGCAACACTGATGCGGTTTTCGGTACCTTCAAGCTGCGATTGCAGGGCGAGGAAGTTCTGGTTGGCCTTGAGGTCCGGGTAACGCTCGGACACCACCATCAATCGACTCAAGGCGCCGCTGAGCTGATCCTGGGCCTGCTGGTACTGCTTGAGCTTTTCCGGGTTATCCAGGGTCGAGGCGTCCACCTGGATCGAAGTGGCCTTGGCCCTGGCCTCGATCACGGCAGTCAGGGTTTCCTTCTCATGGGCGGCGTAGCCCTTGACGGTTTCCACCAGGTTGGGAATAAGGTCGGCGCGACGCTGATACTGATTCTGTACCTGACCCCAGGCGGCCTTGGCCTGCTCATCGAGCGTCGGGATGTTGTTGATGCCGCAGGCGCTCAGAAACGTGGCCAGCATCAGCAACGCAGCAACTTGCAGGCTCGACCGGTAGGACTTTCGTAGATTCATCTGAGTGACGCTCCTTTGCTTGTTTCATGGAAAAACCAACCGGCGACCCTCTCGACCGGCTCTTGGGGCATAATCGGCCGCGCCTCTGGATTGCAACGGGCCAATGGGCTAAAAAGAGGCCCTGCGTGAAAACGCCTGCGGGTTTCGGCTGTCGTTTTTTCAAGCAGCACCCGAACAACAATAGTCGCTCCCTAAATTTTGGCTGGCCGGCGTGTGTATCGCCGTTTGAGCCCTTGAGAAAAACATTCATGAAGAAGCTGTGTTTGCTGGGCCTGCTTGTCAGCCTGGCCAGTCATAACGTATTGGCCGCTACGACGCCCGCACCCCTGGAAAACAAGGACGCCTTCGTCAGCAACCTGATGAAGCAAATGACCCTCGATGAAAAAATCGGCCAGTTGCGCCTGATCAGCATCGGCCCGGAAATGCCCCGGGAGATGATCCGCAAGGAAATCGCGGCGGGCAACATCGGCGGCACATTCAACTCGATCACCCGCCCGGAAAACCGTCCGATGCAGGACGCGGCCATGCGCAGCCGCCTGAAGATCCCGATGTTCTTCGCCTACGACGTGATCCACGGCCACCGCACCATTTTCCCGATCCCGCTGGCCCTGGCGTCGAGCTGGGACATGGACGCCATTGGCCTGTCCGGGCGCATCGCCGCCAAAGAAGCCGCGGCCGACAGCCTCGACATCACCTTCGCGCCCATGGTCGACATCTCCCGTGACCCACGTTGGGGCCGTACCTCCGAAGGCTTCGGTGAAGACACCTACCTGGTGTCGCGTATTGCCGGCGTGATGGTCAAGGCCTTCCAGGGCAGCGGCGCAAACGCAGCCGACAGCATCATGGCCAGCGTCAAGCACTTTGCCTTGTACGGCGCGGTCGAGGGCGGGCGCGACTACAACGTGGTCGACATGAGCCCGGTCAAGATGTACCAGGACTACCTGCCGCCGTACCGCGCCGCCATCGACGCCGGTGCCGGCGGTGTGATGGTCGCGTTGAACTCGGTCAATGGCGTGCCTGCCACGGCTAACACCTGGCTGATGAACGACCTGTTGCGCAAGGATTGGGGCTTCAAGGGCCTGGCCGTCAGCGACCACGGCGCGATTTTCGAACTGATCAAGCATGGCGTCGCCGCCGATGGTCGTGAAGCGGCGAAGCTGGCGATCAAGGCCGGCATCCACATGAGCATGAACGACACCCTGTACGGCAAGGAATTGCCGGGGTTGCTCAAGGCTGGCGAGATCCAGCAGAGCGACATCGATAATGCCGTGCGTGCGGTATTGGACGCCAAGTACGACATGGGCCTGTTCAAGGACCCGTACCTGCGCATCGGCAAGGCCGAGGATGATCCGGTCGACACTTACGCCGACAGCCGCCTGCATCGCGCCGAGGCCCGGGATGTTGCACGCCGCAGCCTGGTATTGCTGAAAAACCAGAACGAAACCCTGCCACTGAAGAAAAACGCGAAAATCGCCCTGGTCGGCCCGCTGGCCAAGGCACCGATCGACATGATGGGCAGTTGGGCCGCCGCCGGTCGTCCTGCGCAATCGGTGACCCTGTTCGACGGCATGACCAACGCCTTGGGCGACAAATCGACACTGATCTACGCCCGTGGCGCCAACATCACCAGCGACCCGAAAATCCTCGGTTACCTGAACTTCCTCAACTTCGACGCCCCGGAAGTAGTGGATGACCCGCGTCCGGCGAACGTGCTGATCGACGAAGCGGTGAAAGCCGCCAAGGATGCCGATGTGGTGGTGGCTGCTGTCGGCGAATCCCGTGGCATGTCCCACGAGTCGTCGAGCCGCACCGACCTGAACATCCCGCAAAACCAGCGCGAGCTGATCCGCGCCCTGAAGGCCACCGGCAAACCGCTGGTACTGGTGCTGATGAACGGCCGTCCGCTGTCGATCCTCGAAGAGAAGGAACAGGCTGACGCGATCCTGGAAACCTGGTTCAGCGGCACCGAAGGCGGCAACGCCATCGCCGATGTCCTGTTCGGCGACTACAACCCGTCAGGCAAGCTGCCGATCACCTTCCCGCGTTCGGTGGGGCAGATTCCGACCTACTACAACCACCTGAGCATTGGCCGGCCGTTCACGCCGGGCAAACCGGGCAACTACACCTCGCAGTATTTCGATGACACCACCGGCCCGCTGTTTCCGTTCGGCTACGGCCTGAGCTACACCGACTTCAGCCTGAGCGGCATGGCCTTGTCGTCGACCACCCTGAACAAGACCGGCAAACTCGACGCCAGCGTTACGGTGAAAAACACCGGCAAGCGTGACGGCGAGACCGTGGTGCAACTGTACATCCAGGACGTGACCGGTTCGATGATCCGTCCGATCAAGGAACTGAAGAACTTCCAGAAAGTGATGATCAAGGCCGGCGAACAGAAAGTCGTGCACTTCACCATCACCGAAGATGACCTGAAGTTCTACAACACCCAGCTCAAGTACGGCGCGGAGCCGGGCAAGTTCAACGTGCAGATCGGCCTGGATTCCCAGGACGTGACGCAGCAGAGTTTTGAGCTGCTGTAATCAATCAAACACCGCTAAAACCTGTGGGAGCGGGCTTGCTCGCGAAGACGGCCTGACAGTCAACTAAGATGTTGAATGTCAGGCCGTCTTCGCGAGCAAGCCCGCTCCCACATTGGTTTTCGGGGTACCCGCTAGCCGCGCCGATCCAGCAGATTGACCACCAGCCGATCCACCCACCCCCACATCCGCTGCTTGACCCGCCGCCACAATGGCCGGCGTTGCCATGCCTCCAGGCTGACTTGCTGACTCAAGGCAAAGTCCCGTTCGAAGCTTGCCGCCACCGCCCGGGTCAACCCGGGGTCCAGTGCCTCCAGATTGGCCTCCAGGTTGAAACGCAGATTCCAGTGATCGAAATTGCACGAACCAATGCTGACCCAATCATCGATCAGGACCATTTTCAAATGCAGGAAACACGGCTGGTATTCGAAGATCTGCACGCCGGCTTTAAGCAGTCGTGGGTAATAACGATGCCCGGCGTAGCGCACTGACGGATGATCGGTGCGCGGCCCGGTCAGCAGCAGGCGCACGTCGACACCACGGGAAGCGGCCCGGCGCAATGAGCGCCGAACCTTCCAGGTCGGCAGGAAATACGGTGTGGCCAGCCAGATTCGTTGCTGGCCGCTGTTCAGCGCGCGAATCAATGATTGCAGGATGTCCCGGTGCTGGCGGGCATCGGCATAGGCCACCCGGCCCATGCCCTCACCCGCCGACGGCACTCGTGGCAGACGCGGCAAGCCGAAATGCGACGCCGGTTTCCACGCGCGGCGATGGCGGTTGGCGATCCACTGCCGGTCGAACAACAACTGCCAGTCGAGGACCAGCGGGCCGGTGATTTCCACCATCACCTCATGCCATTCGCTGACCTCTTCACCGGGCGTCCAGAACTCATCGGTGACGCCGGTGCCGCCGACCACGGCCAGGCGCTGATCCACCAGCAACAGCTTGCGGTGATCGCGATAGAAATTGCCCAGCCAACGCCGCCAGTTCAGACGATTATAGAAACGCAGCTCCACCCCGGCGGCCGTCAGGCGCTGGCGCAGGGCCAGGGTGAAGGCCAGGCTGCCGTAATCATCGAACAGGCAGCGCACCCGCACCCCACGCTCGGCGGCCTGCACCAGCGCCTGCACCATGGCTTCGGCGCAGGCACCGGCCTCCACCAGATACAATTCCAGCTCGACCTGCTCCTGGGCCCGGGCAATCTCCACCAGCATGCGCGGAAAGAACTGCGGGCCATCGATCAGCAGTTCGAAATGGTTGCCTTCACGCCATGGAAAGATTGCTCCGGCCATGTCAGCGCGCCGTGAAAATCAGTACCGCACCCACCGGTACCGACAGACTGATGGCCGACAAACCGGCGACCTTGCGCAACGTTTCCAGGCCTGGCGCCAAGTCGAAGTCTTCGGCGTTGATCACCAGAGGTTCGAGCGTCACCACCTGAAAACGTCGGTCATCGAGGCGGGTCGCCAACAGTTCGGCGCGATACTCATGTTGCTTGCCGTGCAGGTTGACGGTCAGCGGCAGGCGCAATTCCAGCTGCGCGCCGGGGGCGAGGTCGTTGATCGGGCGCAGGTCGATCTGCGTGGTCACCAGCGCCTCGGGGAAAGTCTGGATCTCGAACAGCTCCTTGCGCATACGCTCATCGCGCAACGGAATGCCGCTGTTGATCGAGTCCAGTTCGACCTCTACCTCGGCCTTGCCGTCGGGATCGACTTTGCCGTGCAACACCAGAAAGCGCTGCACTTCTGAGATATTGGCGTTTTTGGTACTGACGAACGACAGTCGTGAGGATTCGCCGTCCAGGTACCAGTTGGCCTGCGCCGACAAAGACGCGCCGGTCAATAGCAGGACGGAGAGGGTTTTGATGATGGACCGCTTGAACATAAAGACTCATTGGGACAGATAAACCTGTGCTGAACCTTAACTGCCCACAGCGCTATTGCAAACCGAAGATAAAAAGTTCGCAGACTTCGACAGCTCCTACAGGGATCAGTGCCGCTGCACACGTTCCAGCATGAACTGCTGCAGGCTGCGATTTTTTGATCTTGCTTTTCAAGGCAACAATCGGCACCCCTGTCGCTCACCCATCCACTGTGCGCTATTGCTGCGGCCCATGCCGCTGACTGTGATGCGCTTGCCGGCAGGGTCATCGATAAAACCACTGGTGGGAAGCCACTGCTTTACATAGCTGTGGCAGTAGCCGGCGTCGTTACCCATCACATATCGGCACGAGCAGTATTCCTTGGCTGTGTAAGCGCTGATGATGTCGGGGAATGCCCACAGCGCCACCCGTTCGTGCCAGATCCAGCCGAGCAAGGCGATCAGCAAGATCAGTAAAAACGTGCTGAACGGATGGCGACGAACAAAAACCTGCCGGCTCATGGCTGCACCTTCCCGGCAAAGGCCTTGAGCGCGAGCTTGAGCAATTCGTTGTGCCTGTAGCTGCCGTCGCGATCATCGCCGTAGCGCACGATCACCAGCTTCTCGCCGGGTATCACGTACATGGCCTGCCCCCAATGACCCAGCGCGGCAAACGTATCCGCAGGGGCGTCTGGCCAGGGTTGTGACGCGCCACCCACGGCGCGGTTGAGCCACCAGTGACCGCCTGGCACTGCCTCATCCTGCCCTGGCTGAAACCGGGCGAAAGGCTCACGGTTGAACGCAACCCAGTCCCTGGGCAGCAATTGGCGATCGCCCCAGCGTCCGTCACGGGCCATCAACAAACCGATTCGCGCCAGATCCCGGGCGGTGAGGTAGGCATAGGACGATGCGACGAACGTGCCCGTGGCATCGGTTTCCCAGACTGCATGACGAATCCCCAGGGGTTCGAACAAGGCCGTCCATGGATAATCCGCATAGCGACTCGGGCCAACCATGTTTTTCAACGCCGCTGCCAACAGATTGCTGTCACCGCTGGAGTAACGAAACGCATGGCCCGGCGCCGAATATTGTCCATGGTCAGCGGTGAACGCGGCCATGTCCCCACGGCCACGGGTGTAGAGCATGGCGACCACCGAAGATTTCAACGGTGCGTATTCATAGTCTTCCTGCCAGTCCAGTCCCGAGGCCCAGTGCAGCAGGTCGGCGATGCTCATGTCCGGGTGTTTTTTCAGTGGCGGGTAGAATCTGGCCGCCGGGTCCTGAAGCTTGAACAGCCCTTCGCCATAAGCCACACCCAGGAGCGTAGCCATCAGGCTTTTGCTGATCGACCAGGTCAGGTGCGGGGTGTCGGCGTTGGTCGGGCCAGCGTAGCGTTCGTAGATCAACTGGCCATCGCGAACCACCAGCAAGGCGTCGGTACGGATGCCTTCGCGGGTGGCCTCGCTGCGGGGTGGGAAGGCATAGGTTTCCAGAGCTTGCAGCGCCGGCCCGGTGATGGTCGGGCCAGTCGGCCATTGCTCGGCGGGCCAGTTTTCGGCACTTGCCGGAAGACTGAGCAGCAACATGCAAATCAGGGACAAGCCGTTAGGCATGGAGGGGGCTCTTTGGCAATGACCTGCTGAGCCTAGTCGAGGTTGATGACAGTTCCGGGGTTTGTATTACCTGACAGATAGCTATCGCGAGCAGGCTCGCTCCCACAGGGTTCTTGGGTGGACAGGATATTGTCTACGACTCAAAACCTGTGGGAGCGAGCTTGCTCGCGATGGGGCCAGTCAATCCACAGCTGATCCAGCAAGAGCCTTGGCCAAACGCTTGCCCCGCGCCCCTGCTGCCAAATCCATCACCGCCTGATCACGCTGCCACATCGCCGCCCATTGCGGCGGTCCATCGGCCAATGCCTCGTTCACTTCAGCCTTGAGTGCGTCGAATTGCGCAAACAACCCGCCCAGCAATACATGCCCGACCACATTGTTCGGGGCCTGGCGGCTGGCTTCCGCACACCCGCCCAGCAACGCCAGCAAACGCAACTGCAGGTTTTGCGGCCAGTCGCAATCCTGTCCGACGCCGAACAGCCATGCGCTCATCGCGCTCAACACATAAACGTCTTCCAGGGTGCGGAACGGTTTGACGTAAGCATCCCAGCCATCCCCCGCGAGCAATTCACACAGTGCGTTATCCAGAAACAGGCGGCCATGGCTGATGTCGGGCATCAACGGGATCGCCGGGAGTTTTTCCACTCGCGCGCCCGGCTCATCGGGATAGATCAGCGCCAGACTCAGGCGCGGCTCCTGGCCGGGCTCTTCACTGCGAGCGGCGATCAACAGCCAGTCGGCGGCATCGCCAGCGGTGACGAAATCCTTGCGCCCGCTCAGGCGCAAGCCCGTCAGCCGGGTTTGCATGTCTGCCGGACGCAGGCTGCGCTGCTCGGTCGCACATAACGCGCCCAGGCTCGCCGGCGCGCTCGGCCAGAGCATGCGCAGCGCAGCTTGATAGCCCACCAGAAACGCCAGCCCCGGCGTCGCCATCAGCCGTCCGCCAGCCACCGCCAACTCGAACGGCGTGACCGTACCCAATTGTTGTAGCAACGTCGCGAAACCTTCGGCCAGGTCGGGGTTGGCGGGCAAGCGTTCACGGCGTTTGAGCAGGGTTTGCCAGGGCATAAGGGACTCCTTGTGAGCTGTCATATAAGCATCACCAAAGCTTAATGGCGATGACACCGGGGCTACATAGCCTGACCTTGCACAACACGGCTAGACAATGAAAGTCGATTCGCTGTAGCCCAAAGACGGGTGAGCAGCCTGCACGGAGATTCGTCATGACTCAAATCGCCCGTATCAGCGACACTGGCAACCAACGCCGCCTGCAAGCCGAACGCTTGGTCGGGCCCGAGGCATTGCAGCAAGCCCAGGCCTTGCGCTTCAACGTGTTCAGCGGCGAATTCAACGCCAGGCTCAAGGGTGCTGAACTGGGTCTGGACATGGATGACTATGACGCTCACTGCGCACACATCGGTGTACGCGACTTGAACACCGGACACCTGGTGGCGACCACCCGCTTGCTCGATCATAGCGCCGCGAGCAGCCTGGGCAAGTTCTATAGCGAAGAAGAATTCAGCCTGCACGGTTTGGTGCACCTGCAAGGCCCGATCCTGGAGATCGGCCGCACCTGCGTCGACCCGGCCTACCGCAATGGCGGCACCATCGCCGTGCTCTGGGGTGAACTGGCCGAAGTGCTGAATGAGGGCGGCTACAGCTATCTGATGGGTTGCGCGAGCATCCCGATGCAGGATGGCGGCGTGCAGGCCCACGCGATCATGCAGCGCCTGCGCGAACGCTACCTGTGCACCGAGCACCTGCGGGCCGAGCCGAAAAATCCACTGCCGACCCTCGATATCCCTTCCAACGTAATCGCCGAGATGCCGCCGCTGCTCAAGGCTTACATGCGCCTGGGCGCAAAAATCTGCGGAGAACCATGCTGGGACGAAGACTTCCAGGTCGCCGACGTGTTCATCCTGCTCAAGCGTGACGAACTCTGCCCGCGTTATGCCAAGCACTTCAAGGCGGCTGTGTAATGAGCCGGTTACGGGTGTACGCGCGGATCGCGCGAGTGCTGCTGGTGGTCGGACTGGGCCTGAGCATGGCCTGCGTGTTCGGCTTGTTCGAGCGCCTGGGAATGGCTCATGCGATGGAGCGTCGTCAGCGCTGGTCGCGTTTTTTCATGGCGCGCCTGAGCAATGCCCTGCCCTTTGACGTAACTGTTCAGGGTGAACTGCCAACGACACCCATGCTCTGGGTCAGCAACCACGTCTCCTGGACCGACATCCCGCTGCTGGGCATGCTCACGCCGCTGTCGTTCCTGTCCAAGGCCGAAGTGCGCACCTGGCCGGTGGCCGGCTGGCTGGCGGCCAAGGCTGGCAGCCTGTTTATCCGGCGCGGGTCGGGCGACAGCCAGTTGATCCGCAAGCAGATGACCCGCCATCTGGAACAGGCTCACCCGCTGCTGATGTTCCCGGAAGGCACCACCACCGATGGCCGGTCATTGCGTACCTTTCACGGTCGCCTGCTGTCTGCCGCCATCGACTCCGAGGTGGCACTGCAGCCGGTGGCGATTCGTTATGTGCGTGACGGTGAGCCCGATACGCTGGCACCGTTCATTGGCGATGATGATCTGCTCTCGCACCTGATGCGTCTGTTTGCCAATGAGCGCGGCGACGTGGAGATTCATCTGCTCAAGCCGATCGATTGCCAGGGCCGGGAACGGGCGGCGCTGGCGTTCGAGGCGCAGCAGGCGGTGCAGAAGGTGTTGTTCGGTGAAATTGTCGAACCGCAACGAGCACCGATGCGCCCCGCCATCGCCGCATAAACACATAGCCCCCCCTGTAGGAGCGAGCATGCTCGCGATGGTCGTTAACGATAACGCGGGAGCCTGATTCCCCGCGGTGTACTTGAGTCCATCGCGAGCATGCTCGCTCCTACAGGGAGGGCTATGTTGCTGGATAGTTCTGCGCAAAATCTTGAAGCTGCGGGTAGAACAAGCTGAAATCCTCGCTCAACGGTTCATACAACACGCGCAATTCCTGCATCGCACCCGCCAGCTCTTCCGGCCGGGTCAATCGCCGCGAAATCCCGCGCAGCACCTGCTCCAACACCTCGAATTGCTGATACGACCCCAACCAATCGTTGGCCACCATATGCGGCGCGATCTTCGCCAGACGCTCCGGCAACTGCCGTTCGCTGGACAGCGCCCGGTAAACGTCCGCGGTGAACAGCGGCAATGGCCGGTCGGCATACAGCGCCCAGTCCCGGGCCAGGCAATGGTCGAAAAACACGTCGAGCACAATCCCGGCGTAACGTCGGCGTGTGAGGGAAAAACGTGACAGCGCGATGTCCACCAACGGATGGCTGTCGGTAAATACATCGATGCTGCGATGCAACTGGATAGCCGCTTCGATCTCTGGATCGAATTGCCCCTGCAGTCGCCCCTTGACGAAATCGCCATACAAGCTGCCAAGCAACTGCCCGGGACGCTGGCCACCAAGGTGAAGATGTGCGAGATAGTTCATGGGCGCAGCTTAGCACTGCCCCCTTGCATTGTTACACTCAACATATCGTTATAACTCGATATAGCGAATTATGAGCTGGTCAGAGCCAAATCATATTTGTATATCGCGAAATACCGATTTAAAGTTCGCTTCATCGCGATATAGCGTTTCACTCATCACGAGCCCACACCATGACCATCAATCTCGACGAAATAATAAAAGCCCTGGCACACCCGGTACGGCGAGAAATCCTGCACTGGCTCAAGGACCCGACCGTCGAATTTCCCGACCAGTCTCACAGCAACGAGCACGGCGTTTGCGCCGGGCAGATCGATCAACGCTGCGGTTTGTCGCAGTCCACGGTGTCCGCACACCTGGCCACCCTGCAACGTGCCGGCCTGATCAGCAGCCGCAAAGTCGGCCAGTGGCATTTTTTCAAACGCAATGAGGAAACCATTCAGGAATTCCTCAAAACCTTCAGTAATGAGCTCTGACCCTTAACGTCAGCCAGCCAACAGGAATTTAAACATGCCCCTCTCGCTACTCATCCTGGCCTTGAGCGCCTTCGCCATCGGCACCACCGAGTTCGTCATCATGGGCTTGCTGCCCAACGTGGCGGCCGATCTCGGTGTGTCGATCCCCGGCGCCGGCTGGCTGGTGACCGGTTACGCCCTGGGCGTGGCCATCGGTGCGCCGTTCATGGCCCTGGCCACCGCCCGGTTGCCGCGCAAGGCCGCCCTGGTGGCGTTGATGGGGATTTTCATCATCGGCAACCTGCTCTGTGCCGTCGCCGGCGACTACAACGTGCTGATGTTCGCCCGGGTAGTGACAGCCCTGTGCCATGGCGCGTTCTTCGGTATCGGCTCGGTGGTGGCCGCCGGCCTGGTGCCAGCCAACAAACGCGCATCGGCCGTGGCGCTGATGTTCACCGGCCTGACCCTGGCCAATGTCCTTGGCGTGCCACTGGGTACTGCCCTGGGTCAGGAAGCCGGCTGGCGCTCGACCTTCTGGGCCGTCACCGTGATCGGCGTGATCGCACTGATTGGCCTGATCCGTTTCCTGCCGGCCAAGCGCGATGAAGAAAAGCTCGACATGCGCGCCGAACTGGCCGCACTCAAGGGCGCCGGAATCTGGCTGTCATTGAGCATGACGGCACTGTTCGCCGCCTCGGTATTCACCCTGTTCACCTACGTCGCGCCGCTATTGGGCGAAGTCACCGGCGTCTCGCCCCGTGGCGTGACCTGGACCCTGATGCTGATCGGCCTGGGCTTGACGGTCGGCAACATCATCGGCGGCAAGCTGGCGGACAAAGGCATGGCCGCGACGCTGATCGGTGTCTTCATCGCCATGGCCGTGGTTTCTACCGTACTGACCTGGACCAGCGTCGCCGTGATTCCGACGGAAATTACCCTATTCCTCTGGGCCACCGCCTGTTTCGCCGCCGTACCGGCACTGCAAGTGAACGTGGTGACCTTCGGCAAGGCCGCTCCGAACCTGGTGTCGACCCTGAACATCGGCGCTTTCAACGTCGGCAATGCGCTGGGTGCCTGGGTCGGCGGCAGCGTGATCGCCCACGGATTCGGCCTGACCAGCGTGCCACTGGCCGCAGCCGCACTGGCGGTACTCGCCCTGCTGGTGACCCTGATTACTTTCCGCCAGAGCGGCAATCCCGAGCTGGCACCTGCTACCAACTGATTGACCATTACCTCACGAGGGTTGTATTGCATGACGACTATTTTCGATCCAATCAAACTGGGCGACCTTGAGTTGGCCAACCGCATCATCATGGCCCCGTTGACCCGCTGCCGCGCCGACGAAGGTCGCGTACCGAACGCGCTGATGGCCGAGTACTACGTGCAGCGGGCCTCCGCTGGCCTGATCCTCAGCGAAGCCACCTCGGTCACGCCGATGGGCGTCGGCTACCCGGACACCCCGGGCATCTGGTCCAATGATCAAGTACGCGGCTGGGCCAACGTCACCAAGGCGATCCACGGCGCCGGCGGCAAGATCTTCCTGCAGCTGTGGCACGTCGGCCGGGTTTCCCACGACTCGTACCTGAACGGCGAAAAACCGGTCGCCCCAAGTGCCATCCAGCCTAAAGGCCACGTCAGCCTGGTTCGCCCATTGGCCGACTACCCGACCCCACGCGCCCTGGAGACGGCGGAAATCGCCGACATCGTCGACGCGTACCGCACCGGTGCCGAGAACGCCAAGGCTGCCGGTTTTGATGGCGTGGAAATCCATGGCGCCAACGGCTATCTGCTTGATCAGTTCCTGCAAAGCAGCACCAACCAGCGTACCGACAACTACGGAGGCTCCCTGGAAAACCGTGCACGCCTGTTGCTGGAAGTGACCGACGCAGCCATCGAAGTCTGGGGCGCCGGCCGCGTGGGTGTGCACCTGGCACCGCGCGCCGACTCCCATGACATGGGCGATGACAACCTGGCCGAAACCTTCACCTACGTGGCCCGTGAACTGGGCAAACGCGGCATCGCGTTTATCTGCTCCAGGGAAAAAGAAGGTGCCGACAGCCTCGGCCCACAACTGAAGGAAGCCTTCGGCGGCCCCTACATCGCCAACGAACGTTTCACCAAGGACAGCGCCAACGCCTGGCTGGCCAGCGGCAAGGCCGATGCAGTCGCCTTCGGCGTCCCCTTCATCGCCAACCCGGACCTGCCGGCTCGCCTGAAGGCCGACGCACCGCTGAACGACGCACGTCCGGAACTGTTCTACGCCAAGGGCCCGGTTGGTTACATCGACTATCCGACGCTGTAAAGACTGGGCAGGCTCGAACTGCAGGAGCGAGCATGCTCGCGAAGTACTGAAGAGCGCCGCGGGGTACCCGCTATCCCGCGTTATCGCTACCGACCATCGTCGGAACGCTGCCCGGAGTCTGCTCGCTCCTACGGTTGTACGCAAAAACGCAAAAGCCCCGATTCGAAAGAACCGGGGCTTTTTCATGCACGCGACGCAAAAACCGCACAAACAAAAACGCCGCTCTATGAGCGGCGTTTTTGTGAAATTGGAGCGGGAAACGAGACTCGAACTCGCGACCCCGACCTTGGCAAGGTCGTGCTCTACCAACTGAGCTATTCC
>NZ_JBWKOF010000011.1:0-184425 GCF_059415945.1 Pseudomonas sp. GW821-FHT09H03
CCGCTGGGTCGCGCAGCGGCCCCAGTATTTTCAGGGCCGCTGCGCAGCCCAACGGGGGCAAGCCCCCTCGCCACAAAAGCAATATGTGAACACCATCAAAACGCCTCGCCATCTTCAGATGCCGGGGCGTTTTGCCGTCTAGGATTCAACTACCGCCCCGCCAGGCCGACAAACTGGCAACATCAAGCCTTTGATTGCGGAGATAACGGATATGTCCCTACGCACCCTGCTCACCACACTGTTGGTAGCCAGCAGCTTTTCGGTCATGGCAGCCACGGAAATCGTGCCGCTGAAATATCACACCAGCGCCGACATGCTGCCGGTCGCCCAAGACTATATCGGCAAGGACGGCCAGGTCAGCGCCTACGGCAATCAGCTCATTGTCAACGCCGATCAGCGCAAGATCGACGAACTTAAAGCCCTGCTCAGCCAACTCGACACCGCCCCCAAACGCCTGCTGATCACTGTCGACACCAACGAAAACAACGTTCAGGGTGGTCAGGGTTATTCGGTGAACGGCGCCAAACCGGGCAAGACCCGGATCATCAGCTATGGCACCGACAGCCGCGACGGTGGCATCCAGCAAATCCAGGCCAGTGAAGGCGCGCCGGCGCTGATCCAGGTCGGCCAGAGCATCCCGCTGACCAGCAGCCAGACCGACTCCTACGGCGACCTGCGCAGCCAGACCGAATACCGCAACGTCACCCAGGGCTTCTACGTCACCGCCAGCATCACCGGTGACATCGTTCACCTGTCGATCAGTACCAATCGTGACCGCATGAGCCAGGAACGTCCCGATGTAGTGAACGTGCAAAGTACCGACACGACAGTCACCGGGCGCCTGGGTGAATGGATCCTGCTGGCCGGCATGAATGGCCAGACGCAGGCCGACAAACAGGGCATGACCCGTAACTACGCGACTCAGAGCCGCAATGACATGACTGTGCGGGTGAAAGTCGACACTTTGGACTAACGTCCCAAAAACTGACTGACGAGTCGCATTCACCGAAAAATGTAGTGCTTGAAAAAAAGCACTACAAAACGTTTGACGCGCCAAAAAAGCAAAGGCATGATGGCCTCGCTCCCGCTAACCAGGGGCCCTGGCAAGGGCCTTCGAAGCGATGTCTCGCAGCTACCCCGCGATCCGCTTCGTGTCTGTACCGCCCACAAGGTGTGTTTGACGAGGTTGCCGACTGGAACGAAGTTGTCCCGAGGGACGGAAGCTAATAGGTAACCCGGCAGCACACTGATGTTCGTACCAAGGCCCACGATGCCCGAATGCGCCCGCAGTTCGCCTCTACCTGCTCTCTTCCCCCCGAGTCATCGTCCACCCCGTCGTCAGCCCCGCCGAATCCGACCGAACCATTGAGCTTCTGGTCAGCGAGCGCAGGAATTTTCCACCGCAGAACAACTTTTCATAAAGACGCGACGAGGTTTATCTCCATGGCACTGACACGCGAACAGCAAATTGCAGCCCTCGAAAAAGACTGGGCTGAAAACCCGCGCTGGAAAGGCGTGACACGCACTTACTCCGCTGCTGACGTCGTCCGTCTGCGTGGCTCGGTTCAACCTGAGCACACCTTTGCAAAAATGGGCGCCGAGAAGCTGTGGAACCTGGTGACCCAGGGTGCCAAGCCAGCCTTCCGTCCTGAGAAAGATTTCGTCAACTGCATGGGCGCCCTGACCGGCGGCCAGGCTGTACAACAAGTTAAAGCCGGTATCCAGGCGATCTACCTGTCGGGCTGGCAGGTTGCTGCGGACAACAACTCCGCCGAATCGATGTACCCGGACCAGTCGCTGTACCCGGTGGACTCGGTTCCAACCGTGGTCAAGCGCATCAACAACTCGTTCCGTCGCGCCGACCAGATCCAGTGGAAAGCCGGCAAGAACCCGGGCGACGACGGCTACATCGACTACTTCGCACCTATCGTGGCTGACGCCGAAGCCGGTTTCGGCGGCGTACTGAACGCCTACGAGCTGATGAAGAGCATGATCGAAGCAGGCGCCGCTGGCGTTCACTTCGAAGACCAACTGGCTTCCGTGAAGAAATGCGGCCACATGGGCGGCAAGGTACTGGTTCCTACCCAGGAAGCCGTACAGAAGCTGACCGCTGCCCGTCTGGCGGCTGACGTTGCCGGTACTCCGACCATCATCCTGGCTCGTACCGACGCTAACGCCGCCGACCTGCTGACTTCCGACTGCGACCCGTACGACCAGCCATTCGTGACTGGCGAACGTACCCAGGAAGGCTTCTACAAAGTGCGCGCTGGCCTGGACCAGGCGATCGCTCGCGGCCTGGCTTACGCTCCGTACGCCGACCTGATCTGGTGCGAAACCGCCAAGCCAGACCTGGACGAGGCTCGTCGCTTCGCTGAAGCGATCAAAAAGGAATACCCGGACCAACTGCTGTCCTACAACTGCTCGCCTTCTTTCAACTGGAAGAAAAACCTGGACGACGCGACCATCGCCAAGTTCCAGCGCGAACTGTCCGCCATGGGCTACAAGCACCAGTTCATCACACTGGCCGGCATTCACAACATGTGGCACAGCATGTTCAACCTGGCGCACGACTACGCCCGCAACGACATGACTGCCTACGTGAAGCTGCAAGAGCAGGAATTCGCTGACGCTTCGAAGGGCTACACCTTCGTGGCTCACCAGCAGGAAGTGGGCACCGGCTACTTCGACGACATGACCACCGTGATCCAGGGTGGCTCGTCTTCGGTCACCGCGCTGACCGGTTCGACTGAAGAAGAACAGTTCCACTGATCTGCTTCTTGAGTACACGGCCGCTGCGGACCGACTGAAAAGCTAACCGCAGCGCTGCACATCTGACGCCCCGACTGGTTCGGGGCGTTTTTTTTGCTTGCGATTCCTCAAACACCACAAACCCTGCATCCATACCTCACCGCAGGAGCTGTCTCGTGAAACGAGGCTGCGATCTTTTGATCTTGCTTGTAAAAAATCAAAAGATCGCAGCCTCGTTTCACTCGACAGCTCCTACAGTTATGCGCATGTAAGACAACTTCCCCACCATAAACCAGTTAAACACTTTAAAAACCAGCCCAAACAATACTGATTATCATTTAGCAAAAACCATGTTCGTTACATTCCAAACAAAACATAATTCCCCAAATGCCGGCTAATGCCCGCATCGCAAGGGCTACAGGGCTCCAAAGGCTCAGAATGTCCTTATTCCTATAATAAATTTCGCTATAGGAATTTTACTTGCCGGGTGTTTAGCCATAAAATCAGCGGGATTGATTGCTGCGACATATCGTCACTGCTTTGTTACTTTTTCAAGCTCAGAGACCTTTGCTCTCTGTTAAGGATTACCAGCATGCCCGAAGCGACAGGACTCATGGCCCACAACTGGGGCTTTGCCATTTTCCTTCTAGGCGTCGTCGGCCTCTGTGCCTTCATGCTGGGCGTCTCAAGCCTCCTCGGGTCAAAAGCCTGGGGCCGCAGCAAAAACGAACCGTTCGAGTCCGGCATGCTACCTACAGGTGGCGCCCGCTTGCGGCTCTCGGCAAAATTCTATCTGGTCGCGATGCTCTTCGTGATCTTCGATATCGAAGCCCTCTTTCTCTTTGCATGGTCTGTGTCCGTCCGCGAAAGCGGCTGGACCGGATTCGTCGAAGCTCTCGTTTTCATAGCAATTCTGTTGGCAGGCCTTGTCTACCTATTCCGAGTGGGCGCCCTTGACTGGGCTCCGGAAGCTCGGCGCAAGCGGCAAGCGAAGCTGAAACAATGAGGCTTTGGCAATGCAATACAATCTCACCAGGATCGACCCCGATGCTCCTAACGAGCAGTATCCGATTGGCGAACGGGAAACCGTTTCCGATCCGTTAGAAGATCAAGTCCACAAAAACATCTTCATGGGCAAGCTCGAAGACGTGCTTAACGGCACGATCAACTGGGGGCGCAAGAACTCCCTGTGGCCCTATAACTTCGGTCTTTCGTGCTGCTACGTGGAAATGACCACCGCCTTCACGGCGCCCCACGACATCGCGCGCTTTGGCGCCGAGGTTATCCGGGCGTCGCCGCGCCAGGCGGATTTCATGGTTATCGCTGGTACCTGCTTCATCAAGATGGCGCCGATCATTCAGCGTCTCTATGAGCAAATGCTCGAACCGAAATGGGTAATTTCCATGGGTTCGTGCGCCAACTCCGGTGGCATGTACGACATCTACTCTGTCGTTCAAGGGGTGGACAAGTTCCTGCCCGTGGACGTCTACGTGCCTGGCTGCCCGCCCCGTCCTGAAGCTTTCCTGCAAGGCCTGATGCTGTTGCAGGAGTCGATTGGACAGGAGCGTCGTCCGCTTTCCTGGGTCGTTGGTGATCAAGGCGTCTACCGCGCCGAGATGCCTTCCGAGAAGGAAAAGCGCCGCGAACAGCGAATCGCAGTCACCAACCTGCGCAGCCCCGACGAAGTCTGATCCAGATCTGCTTCTTTGATAGAACGAGACACTGGCTTCATTCTTTACGTTGACCGAAAGCGATAAATAACCATGACTACAGGCAGTGCTCTGTACATCCCGCCTTACAAGGCAGACGACCAGGATGTGGTCGTCGAACTGAACAACCGTTTTGGCCCGGAGGCGTTCACCGCCCAGCCTACCCGCACCGGCATGCCGGTGCTTTGGGTTGCCCGCGCCAAACTCGTCGAAGTCCTGACCTTCCTGCGTAACCTGCCCAAGCCGTACGTCATGCTCTATGACCTGCACGGCGTGGACGAGCGTCTGCGCACCAAGCGTCAAGGGCTGCCAAGCGGCGCCGACTTCTCCGTGTTCTATCACTTGATGTCGATCGAGCGTAACAGCGACGTCATGATCAAGGTCGCCCTGTCCGAGAGCGACCTCAGCCTGCCGACCGTCACCAGCATCTGGCCGAACGCCAACTGGTACGAGCGTGAAGTCTGGGACATGTACGGCATCGACTTCAAAGGCCACCCTCACCTGACGCGCATCATGATGCCGCCCACCTGGGAAGGTCACCCGCTGCGCAAGGATTTTCCGGCGCGCGCCACCGAATTCGACCCGTTCAGCCTGACCCTGGCCAAGCAACAACTCGAGGAAGAAGCTGCGCGCTTCAAGCCTGAAGACTGGGGCATGAAACGTTCCGGCGCGAACGAGGACTACATGTTCCTCAACCTCGGCCCTAACCACCCTTCGGCGCACGGTGCGTTCCGCATCATCCTGCAGCTGGACGGTGAAGAGATCGTCGACTGCGTTCCGGACATCGGTTACCACCACCGTGGCGCCGAGAAGATGGCCGAGCGTCAGTCCTGGCACAGCTTCATCCCGTACACCGACCGTATCGACTACCTCGGCGGCGTGATGAACAACCTGCCGTACGTGCTCTCGGTCGAAAAGCTGGCCGGCATCAAGGTGCCAGAGAAGGTCGACGTCATCCGCATCATGATGGCCGAGTTCTTCCGGATCACCAGCCACCTGCTGTTCCTGGGTACCTACATCCAGGACGTCGGCGCCATGACCCCGGTGTTCTTCACCTTCACCGACCGCCAGAAGGCGTACACGGTGATCGAAGCCATTACCGGTTTCCGCCTGCACCCGGCCTGGTACCGCATCGGTGGCGTCGCCCACGACCTGCCGCGCGGCTGGGAAAAACTGGTGAAAGACTTCGTCGAGTGGATGCCAAAGCGTCTGGACGAATACCAGAAAGCCGCACTGGACAACAGCATCCTGCGTGGCCGCACCATCGGCGTCGCCGCCTACAACACCAAGGAAGCCCTGGAATGGGGCGTCACCGGTGCCGGCCTGCGTTCGACCGGTTGCGACTTCGACCTGCGTAAAGCGCGTCCATACTCCGGTTACGAGAACTTCGAATTCGAAGTGCCGCTGGCCGCCAATGGCGATGCCTACGATCGTTGCATCGTACGTGTCGAAGAAATGCGCCAGAGCATCAAGATCATCGAGCAGTGCATGCGCAACATGCCGCAAGGCCCGTACAAGGCGGATCACCCGCTGACCACGCCGCCACCGAAAGAGCGCACCCTGCAACACATCGAGACCCTGATCACGCACTTCCTGCAAGTTTCGTGGGGCCCGGTCATGCCGGCCAACGAATCCTTCCAGATGATCGAAGCGACCAAGGGCATCAACAGTTATTACCTGACGAGCGATGGCGGCACCATGAGCTACCGCACCCGGATTCGTACCCCAAGCTTCCCGCACTTGCAGCAGATCCCTTCGGTGATCAAAGGCAGCATGGTCGCGGACTTGATCGCGTACCTGGGTAGTATCGATTTCGTTATGGCCGACGTGGACCGCTAAGCATGAACAGCACGCTTATCCAGACAGACCGTTTCACCTTGAGTGAAACCGAGCGCTCGGCCATCGAGCACGAGTTGCATCACTACGAAGACCCGCGCGCGGCGTCCATCGAAGCCCTGAAGATCGTCCAGAAGGAACGTGGCTGGGTGCCGGATGGCGCCCTGTACGCCATCGGCGAAATCCTCGGCATCCCGGCCAGCGACGTAGAAGGCGTGGCGACGTTCTATAGCCAGATCTTCCGTCAGCCGGTCGGCCGTCACATCATTCGCGTCTGCGACAGCATGGTCTGCTACATCGGCGGCCACGAGTCGGTTGTCAGCGAAATCCAGAGCAAGCTCGGCATCGGCCTGGGTCAAACCACCGCCGACGGTCGTTTCACCCTGCTGCCGGTCTGCTGCCTCGGCAACTGCGACAAGGCGCCGGCGTTGATGATCGACGACGACACTTTCGGTGATGTGCAGCCAGCAGGCGTTGCCAAATTGCTCGAGGGCTACGTATGACCCTGACTTCTTTCGGCCCGGCCAACCGCATCAAGCGTTCGGCCGAGACTCACCCGCTCACCTGGCGTCTGCGTGACGACGGCGAAGCCGTATGGCTCGACGAGTACCAGGCCAAGAACGGTTACGCCGCTGCGCGCAAGGCCTTTGCCGACATGGCTCAGGACGATATCGTCCAGACCGTGAAAGATTCCGGCCTCAAAGGTCGCGGCGGTGCAGGCTTCCCCACGGGCGTGAAGTGGGGCCTGATGCCCAAGGACGAATCCATCAACATCCGCTACTTGCTGTGCAACGCGGATGAAATGGAGCCCAACACCTGGAAAGACCGCATGCTGATGGAGCAACTGCCCCATCTGCTGATCGAAGGCATGCTGATCAGTGCCCGTGCACTGAAAACCTACCGTGGCTACATCTTCCTGCGTGGCGAATACACCACCGCCGCCAAGCACCTCAACCGTGCCGTGGAAGAAGCCAAGGCAGCGGGCCTGCTGGGTAAAAACATTCTGGGCAGCGGCTTCGATTTCGAGCTGTTCGTCCACACCGGCGCCGGGCGTTACATCTGCGGTGAAGAAACCGCGTTGATCAACTCCCTCGAAGGTCGCCGCGCCAACCCGCGCTCCAAGCCGCCCTTCCCTGCCGCCGTTGGCGTGTGGGGCAAACCGACCTGCGTGAACAACGTTGAAACCCTGTGCAACGTGCCGGCGATCATTGCCGACGGCGTGGACTGGTACAAATCGTTGGCACGCGAGGGCAGTGAAGACATGGGCACCAAGCTCATGGGCTTCTCCGGCAAGGTCAAGAACCCGGGCCTGTGGGAACTGCCATTCGGCGTCACCGGTCGCGAGCTGTTCGAAGACTACGCCGGCGGCATGCGCGACGGCTTCAAGCTCAAGGCCTGGCAACCAGGCGGCGCCGGTACCGGCTTCCTGTTGCCGGAACACCTCGACGCACAAATGTACGCCGGCGGCATCGCCAAGGTGGGCACCCGTATGGGTACCGGCCTGGCCATGGCGGTGGACGACAGCGTCAACATGGTGTCCCTGCTGCGCAACATGGAGCAGTTCTTCGCCCGCGAATCCTGTGGTTTCTGCACCCCGTGCCGCGATGGTCTGCCATGGAGCGTCAAGCTCCTGATGGCGATCGAGAACGGTGAAGGCCAGCCAGGCGACATCGAGACCCTGCTGGGTCTGGTCGGTTTCCTCGGCCCGGGCAAGACCTTCTGTGCTCACGCACCGGGCGCCGTGGAGCCATTGGGCAGCGCAATCAAATACTTCCGCCATGAGTTCGAAGCCGGTATCGCGCCAGTCAGCGCCGCCGTCCCGCCTCTGGCAAGGCCGATCGTAGTCGGCGCGTAAACGCTTAAAAAAGCGAAGGGTCCGTGCCCTTCGCTTTTCGTGTGATGACGCCTTTAACGGCTGTGTTGATTCACGCGCACAACAAGATTCCATTAGCCACGCCCGCTGACACCGGGCCAACGAAGAACTTTGAACCATGGCCACTATCCACGTAGACGGCAAAGCGCTCGAAGTCGATGGGGCAGACAACCTGTTACAGGCATGTCTGTCTCTGGGCCTCGATATTCCGTATTTCTGCTGGCACCCTGCCCTTGGCAGCGTTGGCGCTTGCCGCCAGTGCGCGGTCAAGCAGTACACCGACGAGAACGACACCCGTGGTCGTATCGTCATGTCCTGCATGACGCCTGCCACCGACAACACCTGGATTTCCATCGAAGATGAAGAATCCAAGGCGTTCCGCGCCAGTGTTGTCGAATGGCTGATGACCAACCACCCTCACGACTGCCCGGTCTGTGAGGAAGGCGGTCACTGCCACCTGCAAGACATGACGGTAATGACCGGCCACAACGAGCGCCGTTACCGCTTCACCAAGCGTACTCACCAGAACCAGCAACTGGGCCCGTTCATTTCCCACGAGATGAACCGCTGCATCGCTTGCTACCGCTGCGTGCGCTTCTATAAAGACTACGCCGGCGGCACCGACCTCGGTGTGTTCGGTGCCCACGACAACGTGTACTTCGGTCGCGTTGAAGACGGCACCCTGGAAAGCGAGTTCTCCGGCAACCTCACCGAGGTCTGCCCGACCGGTGTGTTCACCGACAAGACTCACTCCGAGCGCTACAACCGCAAGTGGGACATGCAGTTCTCGCCGAGCATCTGCCATGGCTGCTCCAGCGGTTGCAACATTTCCCCGGGCGAGCGTTACGGCGAACTGCGTCGCATCGAAAACCGTTTCAACGGTTCGGTAAACCAGTACTTCCTGTGCGACCGTGGCCGTTTCGGCTACGGCTACGTCAACCGCGAAGACCGTCCGCGTCAGCCATTGCTGGCGGGCGGCGCCAAGCTGAGCCTGGACGAAGCGCTGGATAAAGCCGCCGACCTGCTGCGCGGTCGCAACATCGTCGGTATCGGTTCGCCCCGCGCCAGCCTCGAAAGCAACTACGCGTTGCGCGAACTGGTCGGCGCCGAGCACTTCTACTCCGGTATCGAAGCGTCCGAACTGGAACGCATCCGCCTGGTCCTGCAGGTGCTCAAAGACAGCCCGCTGCCTGTGCCGAACATGCGCGACATCGAAGACCACGATGCTATTTTCGTTCTCGGTGAAGACCTGACCCAGACTGCTGCGCGCATGGCCCTGTCCCTGCGTCAATCGGTCAAGGGCAAGGCCGAAGACATGGCCGACGCCATGCGCGTCCAGCCTTGGCTCGACGCCGCGGTGAAGAACATCGGTCAGCACGCGCTGAACCCCCTGTTCATCGCCAGTCTGGCTGAAACCAAGCTCGACGACATTGCTGAAGAGTGCGTACACGCCGCTCCAGACGACCTGGCCCGCATCGGTTTCGCCGTGGCTCACGCCCTCGACGCCAGCGCGCCAGCCGTTGAAGGCCTGGACGCTGAAGCCCTCGAGCTGGCCAAGCGCATTGCCGACGCCCTGCTCGCGGCCAAACGTCCGCTGATCATCGCCGGTACTTCCCTGGGTTCCAAAGCCTTGATCGAAGCCGCCGCGAACATCGCCAAGGCTCTGAAACTGCGCGAGAAGAACGGTTCCATCAGCCTGATCGTGCCAGAGGCCAACAGCCTCGGCCTGGCCATGCTCGGTGGCGAATCGGTCGACGCCGCGCTGCAAGCGATCATCGACGGGAAAGCCGATGCTATCGTCGTGCTGGAAAACGATCTGTACACCCGTACCGACAAGGCCAAGGTCGACGCTGCCCTGACTGCCGCGAAAGTGCTGATCGTCGCCGACCATCAGAAGACCGCCACCAGCGATCGCGCGCAACTGGTTCTGCCAGCCGCCAGCTTCGCTGAAGGCGACGGTACCCTGGTCAGCCAGGAAGGTCGCGCCCAGCGTTTCTTCCAGGTCTTCGATCCGAAGTACATGGACGCGAGCATCCTGGTTCACGAAGGCTGGCGCTGGCTGCATGCCCTGCGCGCGACCCTGTTGAACCAGCCGATCGACTGGACCCAACTGGACCACGTCACCGCCGCCGTCGCTTCCAGCACTTCGATCCTGAACCGCATCGTCGACGCCGCACCGTCCGCCGCGTTCCGCATCAAGGGCATGAAACTGGCCCGTGAACCGCTGCGTTACTCCGGTCGTACCGCCATGCGCGCCGACATCAGCGTGCACGAACCGCGTACCCCGCAGGACAAGGACACCGCATTCGCCTTCTCCATGGAAGGTTACTCGGGCTCTGCCGAACCGCGTCAGCAAGTGCCATTCGCCTGGTCTCCGGGCTGGAACTCGCCGCAAGCCTGGAACAAGTTCCAGGACGAAGTCGGTGGTCATATCCGCGCTGGCGACCCGGGCACCCGCCTGATCGAAAGCAACGGTGACTCGCTGAACTGGTTCGCCAGTGTTCCGCGCGCGTTCAACCCGGCCCAGGGCACCTGGCAAGTCGTGCCGTTCTTCCACCTGTTCGGCAGCGAAGAGAACTCTTCGAAAGCCGCTCCGGTTCAGGAACGCATTCCGGCTGCCTACGTCGCACTGGCCAAGTCCGAAGCCGACCGCCTGGGTGTCAATGACGGCGCCATGCTCAGCTTGAACGTTGCTGGCCAGACCCTGCGTCTGCCGCTGCGCATCAACGAAGAGCTGGGTGCCGGCCTGGTGGCACTGCCTGCGGGCATCGCCGGCATTCCGCCAGCGATCTTTGGCAAATCCGTTGATGGTCTGCAGGAGGCAGCTCAATGACCTGGTTCACTCCTGAAGTGATCGACATCATCATCGCGGTCCTCAAGGCCGTGGTGATTCTGCTTGCCGTGGTGGTTTGCGGTGCACTGCTGAGCTGGGTCGAGCGTCGTTTGCTCGCCCTCTGGCAGGACCGTTACGGTCCGAACCGCGTCGGTCCGTTCGGCGCGTTCCAGATCGCCGCCGACATGATCAAGATGTTCTTCAAGGAAGACTGGACGCCTCCATTCGCCGACAAGATGATCTTCACCCTGGCACCGGTAGTGGCCATGAGCGCCCTGCTGATTGCCTTCGCGATCATCCCGATCACCCCGACCTGGGGCGTGGCGGACATCAACATCGGCATCCTGTTCTTCTTCGCCATGGCGGGTCTGTCGGTCTACGCAGTGCTGTTCGCCGGCTGGTCGAGCAACAACAAGTTCGCCCTGCTGGGCAGCTTGCGGGCCTCGGCACAGACCGTGTCGTACGAAGTGTTCATGGGCCTGTCGCTGATGGGCATCGTGATCCAGGTCGGCTCGTTCAACATGCGCGACATCGTTGAATACCAAGCGCAGAACCTGTGGTTCATCATTCCGCAGATCTTTGGTTTCCTGACCTTCTTCATCGCTGGCGTGGCCGTGACTCACCGTCACCCGTTCGACCAGCCGGAAGCAGAACAGGAACTGGCAGACGGTTACCACATTGAATACGCCGGCATGAAATGGGGCATGTTCTTCGTCGGCGAGTACATCGGCATCGTGCTGATCTCGGCGCTGCTGGTGACCTTGTTCTTCGGTGGCTGGCACGGCCCGTTCGGCATCCTGCCGCAGATCCCGTTCATCTGGTTCGCACTGAAAACCGCGTTCTTCATCATGATCTTCATCCTGTTGCGCGCTTCGATTCCGCGCCCACGGTATGACCAAGTGATGGATTTCAGCTGGAAGTTCTGCCTGCCGCTGACCCTCGTCAACATGCTGGTGACCGCTGCGATCGTGTTGCTCAACACGCCCGCCGTCGCGGCTCAGTGAGGATAGAGAATCATGAAGTACATAATTGACATCGTGCATGGCTTCTTCACCCAGCTTCGCAGCCTGGTGATGATTTTCGGCCATGCCTTCCGCAAGCGCGACACGCTGCAGTACCCGGAAGAACCGGTCTACCTGCCGCCGCGCTACCGTGGCCGTATCGTCCTGACCCGCGACCCCGACGGTGAAGAGCGTTGTGTAGCGTGCAACCTGTGCGCCGTGGCGTGCCCGGTGGGTTGCATCTCGCTGCAGAAAGCTGAAACCGAAGACGGTCGCTGGTACCCGGACTTCTTCCGCATCAACTTCTCGCGCTGCATTTTCTGCGGCCTCTGCGAGGAAGCCTGCCCGACCACCGCGATCCAGCTCACGCCGGATTTCGAAATGGCCGAGTTCAAACGTCAGGACCTGGTGTACGAGAAAGAAGATCTTTTGATCTCCGGCCCCGGCAAAAACCCTGATTACAACTTCTATCGTGTTGCAGGTATGGCGATTGCCGGTAAGCCGAAGGGCTCCGCGCAGAATGAAGCCGAACCGATCAACGTGAAGAGCTTGCTGCCTTAAGGAAGAAAGATGGAATTCGCTTTCTATTTCGCATCGGGTATCGCTGTGGTGTCCACGCTTCGCGTGATCACCAACACCAACCCTGTGCACGCCCTGCTCTACCTGATCATTTCGCTGATCGCCGTGGCCATGACGTTCTTCGCCCTCGGCGCACCGTTTGCCGGTGTCCTGGAAGTGATCGCCTACGCTGGCGCCATCATGGTGCTGTTCGTGTTCGTGGTGATGATGCTGAACCTGGGCCCGGCCTCGGTTCAGCAAGAGCGCGTCTGGCTCAAGCCCGGTATCTGGCTCGGTCCGGTCATTCTCGGCGCCCTGCTGCTGGCTGAACTGCTGTACGTGCTGTTCGCCCACCAGAGCGGTGAAGCCGTCGGCCACACCACCGTAGACGCCAAGGCCGTGGGCATCAGCCTGTTCGGTCCTTACCTGCTGGTGGTTGAACTCGCCTCGATGTTGCTGCTCGCTGCAGCCGTGACGGCGTTCCACTTGGGCCGCAACGAAGCCAAGGAGCAATGACGATGCCTGCTATCCCCATGGAGCATGGTCTGGCGGTCGCCGGCATCCTGTTCTGCCTCGGTCTGGTCGGCCTGATGGTCCGCCGCAACATCCTTTTCGTGCTGATGAGCCTGGAGGTCATGATGAATGCCTCCGCACTGGCGTTCATCGTTGCCGGTAGCCGCTGGGCGCAGCCGGATGGACAGATCATGTTCATCCTGGTGATCAGCCTGGCAGCCGCCGAGGCCAGTATCGGCCTGGCGATTCTGTTGCAACTGTATCGCCGCTTCCACACGCTCGATATCGACGCTGCCAGTGAGATGCGCGGATGAACCTACTCTTTCTGACTTTCGTATTCCCTCTCATTGGTTTCCTGCTGCTGTCGTTCTCCCGTGGACGCATCTCGGAAAACCTGGCCGCATTGATCGGCGTGGGTTCCATCGGTCTGTCGGCGATCGTCACCGCCTACGTGATCTGGCAATTCAACGTCGCCCCGCCAGAAGGCGGTCACTACACCCAGGTGTTGTGGCAGTGGATGGCGGTGGAAGGCTTCACGCCGAACTTCGCGCTGTATCTGGACGGCCTGTCCGTGACCATGCTCGGCGTGGTTGTCGGCGTCGGCTTCCTGATCCACCTGTTCGCGTCCTGGTACATGCGCGGTGAAGCCGGTTACTCGCGCTTCTTCGCCTACACCAACCTGTTTATCGCCAGCATGCTGTTCCTGGTCCTGGGCGATAACCTGTTGTTCCTGTACTTCGGTTGGGAAGGCGTGGGCCTGTGCTCGTACCTGCTGATCGGTTTCTACTACAGCAACCGCAACAACGGTAACGCCGCACTCAAAGCCTTCATCGTGACCCGTATCGGTGACGTGTTCATGGCCATCGGCCTGTTCATTCTGTTTGCCCAGCTGGGCACGCTGAACGTTCAGGAACTGCTGGTGCTGGCACCGCAGAAATTCCAGGCCGGCGACTTCTGGATGGTCATGGCCACCCTGATGCTGCTCGGTGGTGCTGTCGGTAAATCCGCGCAACTGCCGCTGCAAACCTGGCTGGCGGACGCGATGGCAGGTCCTACCCCGGTTTCGGCACTGATCCACGCCGCAACCATGGTGACCGCCGGTGTCTACCTGATCGCCCGTACCCACGGCCTGTTCACCCTGGCGCCGGAAATCCTGCATCTTGTAGGGATCGTTGGCGGCGTGACCCTGGTTCTGGCGGGCTTCGCAGCCCTGGTTCAGACCGACATCAAGCGTATCCTCGCCTACTCGACCATGAGCCAGATCGGCTACATGTTCCTGGCCCTGGGCGTCGGTGCCTGGGATGGCGCGATCTTCCACCTGATGACCCACGCCTTCTTCAAGGCCCTGCTGTTCCTTGCTTCCGGTGCGGTGATCGTTGCCTGCCACCACGAGCAGAACATCTTCAAGATGGGCGGTCTGTGGAAGAAACTGCCACTGGCCTACGCCAGCTTCATCGTCGGCGGCGCAGCCCTGGCGGCCCTGCCTCTGGTCACCGCAGGCTTCTACTCCAAGGACGAAATCCTCTGGGAAGCGTTCGCCAGCGGCAACAACGGTCTGCTCTATGCAGGTCTGGTCGGCGCGTTCATGACTTCGCTGTACACCTTCCGCCTGATCTTCATCGCGTTCCACGGTGAAGCGAAGACCGAAGCCCACGCCGGTCACGGTATAGCCCACTGGCTGCCTCTGTCGGTGCTGATCGTATTGTCGACCTTCATCGGCGCGATGATCGTTCCACCGCTGCACGGCGTGCTGCCGCAAAGCGTCGGCCATGCCGGCGGCGAAGCCAAGCACAGTCTGGAAATCGCTTCGGGCGCCATTGCCCTGGCCGGTATCCTGCTGGCTGCGTTGCTGTTCCTCGGCAAGCGTCGCTTCGTCACCGCCATCGCCAACAGCGGCATCGGCCGTTTCCTTTCGGCCTGGTGGTTCGCTGCCTGGGGCTTCGACTGGATCTACGACAAACTGTTCGTCAAGCCGTACCTGGCGATCAGCCACATCCTGCGCAAAGACCCGCTCGACCAGACCATCGGTCTGATCCCGCGCATGGCCAAAGGCGGTCACACCGCCCTGAGCCGTACCGAGACCGGTCAACTGCGTTGGTATGCCGCCTCGATGGCTGCGGGTGCCGTGCTGGTAATTGGCGCCGTCGTGCTGGTAGCGGTCTGATATGAACCTTGCGAATTTGCGAAAGGAAACGAGCCCGTCATGATTCTGCCTTGGCTAATCCTGATTCCCTTTATCGGCGGCCTGCTGTGCTGGATGGGTGAGCGCTTCGGCTCTACCCTCCCGCGCTGGATTGCGTTGCTGACCATGTCCCTGGAACTCGCTCTCGGCCTCTGGCTGTGGGCCCATGGCGACTATTCATTTGCACCGGCGCCTGGCGCCGACCCGACCTGGGCGCTTGAGTTCAAGCATGTCTGGATCGAGCGTTTCGGCATCAGCGTGCACCTGGCCCTCGACGGCCTGTCGCTGTTGATGATCATGCTGACCGGTCTGCTGGGTGTGCTCTCGGTACTCTGCTCGTGGAAAGAGATCCAGCGTCACGTTGGTTTCTTCCACCTGAACCTGATGTGGATCCTGGGCGGTGTCGTCGGCGTGTTCCTCGCCCTCGACCTGTTCATGTTCTTCTTCTTCTGGGAAATGATGCTGGTGCCGATGTACTTCCTCATCGCGCTCTGGGGTCACAGTTCTTCGGACGGCAAGAAAACCCGGATCTACGCGGCGACCAAGTTCTTCATCTTCACTCAGGCTTCCGGCCTGATCATGCTGGTGGCGATCCTCGGTCTGGTTCTGGTCAACTTCAACGACACCGGCGTAATTACCTTCAACTACGCCGACCTGTTGAAGACCAAGATGTCGACGACCACCGAGTACATCCTGATGCTCGGCTTCTTCATCGCCTTCGCGGTGAAGCTGCCAGTCGTACCGTTCCACTCCTGGTTGCCTGACGCTCACGCCCAGGCGCCGACCGCAGGTTCCGTCGACCTCGCCGGTATCTTGCTGAAGACCGCTGCCTACGGCCTGCTGCGTTTCGCCCTGCCGCTGTTCCCGAATGCCTCGGCCGAGTTCGCGCCGATCGCCATGACCCTGGGTCTGATCGGGATCTTCTACGGTGCGTTCCTGGCCTTTGCACAAACCGACATCAAGCGCCTGATTGCCTTCTCGTCCGTTTCCCACATGGGTTTCGTACTGATCGGCATCTACTCCGGCAGCCAACTGGCGCTGCAGGGTGCAGTCATGCAGATGCTGGCGCACGGTCTGTCGGCCGCAGCACTCTTTATCCTCAGTGGTCAGCTGTACGAACGCACCCACACCCGCGACATGCGTGAAATGGGTGGCTTGTGGTCGAAGATCGCTTACCTGCCGGCCCTTAGCCTGTTCTTCGCAGCCGCGTCGCTGGGCTTGCCAGGTACCGGTAACTTCGTCGGTGAGTTCCTGATCCTGATCGGCACCTTCCCGGTCGCACCATGGATCACCATCATCGCCACTACCGGCCTGGTGTTCGGTTCGGTCTACTCGCTGATCATGATCCACCGTGCGTACTTCGGTCCGGCCAAGTCGGACGCGGTACTGCACGGCATGGACAGTCGCGAACTGATCATGGTGGTCGGTCTGGCTGCACTGCTGATCTATATCGGCGTGTACCCACAACCGTTCCTCGATACCTCTGCCGCTACGATGCATGGCGTGCAGCAATGGCTCGGCACCGCCTTCACTCAACTCGCTTCGGCCCGGTAAGAGCGCTATGGAATTCACGACTCAACACTTTATCGCGCTAGCGCCGTTGTTGATCACCAGCGCCACGATCATCGTGGTGATGCTGGCGATCGCCTGGCGCCGCAACCACTCCCAGACCTTCCTGATTTCCGTGGCGGGCCTGAACCTGGCACTGCTGTCGATCCTGCCAGCCCTGAAAGTCGCGCCACTGGCCGTGACTCCATTGCTGCAAATCGACACCTTTGCCTGCCTGTACATGGCGCTGATCCTGGTCGCCACCCTTGCCTGTGTAACCCTCGCCCACGCCTACCTCGGCGATGGCGGTTCGGGTTACCCGGGCAACCGTGAAGAACTGTACCTGCTGATCCTGATGGCCGCCGCCGGTGGCCTGGTGCTGGTCAGCGCGCAGCACCTGGCCGGGTTGTTCATCGGTCTGGAACTGCTCTCGGTGCCGGTCTACGGTCTGGTGGCTTACGCCTTCTTCAACAAGCGTTCGCTGGAAGCCGGTATCAAGTACATGGTGCTGTCGGCTGCCGGTTCCGCGTTCCTGTTGTTCGGTATGGCGCTGCTGTACGCAGACTCGGGTTCCCTGAGCTTCACCGGTATCGGTCAGGCGCTGGCGGCAACGGGCCTGCCTAGCTCGCTGGCGCAACTGGGCCTGGGCATGATGCTGATCGGCCTGGCGTTCAAGCTGTCGCTGGTACCGTTCCACCTGTGGACTCCGGACGTCTACGAAGGTGCTCCGGCACCGGTGGCTGCGTTCCTGGCCACCGCTTCGAAAGTCGCCGTGTTCGCAGTGATGGTGCGTCTGTTCCAGATCTCCCCTGCCGCAAGCAGCGGCGTTCTGAGCGACGTGCTGACGGTTATCGCCATCGCCTCGATCCTGTTCGGTAACCTGCTGGCGCTGACCCAGAGCAATCTCAAGCGTCTGCTGGGTTACTCGTCCATCGCCCACTTCGGCTACCTGCTGATCGCCCTGGTGGCGAGCAAGGGTCTGGCCGTGGAAGCCATCGGCGTGTACCTGGTCACCTACGTGATCACCAGCCTCGGCGCGTTCGGCGTGATCACCCTGATGTCCTCGCCGTACAACGGCCGTGACGCCGATGCCCTGTACGAATACCGCGGCCTGTTCTGGCGCCGTCCGTACCTGACCGCGGTACTGACCGTGATGATGCTGTCCCTGGCCGGTATCCCGCTGACCGCGGGCTTCATCGGCAAGTTCTACATCATCGCCACCGGCGTCGAGTCCCATCAATGGTGGCTGGTCGGCTCCCTGGTACTGGGCAGTGCCATCGGCGTGTACTACTACCTGCGCGTCATGGTCACCCTCTACCTGATCGAACCGAGCCTGCGTCGCCACGATGCGCAACTGCATTGGGAACAGAAAGCAGGCGGTGTGATGCTGCTGGCCATTGCCGTGGTCGCGTTCTTCCTCGGCGTCTACCCACAACCGCTGCTGACCCTGGTTCAGCAATCGGGTCTGGCGGGTTGATTGTTTAGACGAACCTGGCAGTAAACAGAAACGGCACCTTCGGGTGCCGTTTTTGCTTTGTGGGATTTCAGTATCCCGGGAGTGCTGTCCAAGTGAGTCCTACATCATGGGATGGACAGACTGTAGGAATGGCCGCCAGCTGAAATGTTTTGGCCTTCTTACCCTACCCTTTTCAGGAAGCAACCTGCTTGAAGGTGTGCAATAGCTGACATCCAATCATCGCTGCCGGACGTATGGTGCATGGAAACCCGTTCGGAGCATCCAATGAAACAGGAAACCCTCACATTACGGGACAGTCGTTTTGAGTACCCATCCCGCTCGACACACGAAGACGTAACCTATCGTGAAATTACTTTGGTCAACGACCTTTATTCTGGCTATATTTGGCCAGAATCAAGGAGAAGAGCCATGATCATCGTTCCGCTGGCCGAAGCAAAAAACAATCTGTCCAAACTCGTCGATGATGCGGCCGCCGGGCAGGTCATTACGATCGCCAAACATGGTCGTGCGCTTGCTCGACTGGTTCCCGTGGGAAAAGCCAGCGGGCAACGCATCGGGGCGATGAAGGGCAAACTGAACTTGCCTCAAGACTTCGATGCACCGCTGCCAGACGAGATGCTGGATGCATTTGAAGGAATCCCCGAATGAGGGTTCTGCTCGACACCCACATCTTGCTTTGGACCCTGTGCGACGACCCCAGGTTATCCGGCAAAGCCAGAAAGCTCATTGAAAACGCCGCCGATGTTTATATCAGCGCCGCGACATTCTGGGAGTTGGCAATCAAGATCGGGTTAGGAAAGCTGAATGTCGATCTGGAGGAAATTCGTCAGTACTGTCGCGAAAGCGGGTTCATCGAGCTACCGGTGACGTCGGAACATTGCATTGCGGTGAAAGACCTCGAACATCACCACCGGGATCCGTTCGACCGCCTGCTTGTGGCAACGGCCATGACCGAACCCATGAAGCTGCTCACTGCCGATTCCGGCATTGCCCGGTACACGGACCTGGCGGTACTGGTCTGATCGATTGAAACGGCACCTTCGGGTGCCGTTTTTGCGTCTACAGCAATTGGCCCCAAGCCCTCCGCCCTTTTTCGCAAGCACTCGCCGAACGGTACCGCCGGGCTGCACATGACGAAATTGTAATCACCCTATCACCTTGGCGTTATCCGCCCATTGCAAGGATGTTACCCGGCGCCCTGGCAGGCGCCCCCATGCCTGCCGCCGCCCCAAAAGGCTCACGTCCCGGGCATGTACCCGCGCGGCCAAACCCAAGGAGTGATTGATGGTTAACAAGACTAAATGGTCGATAGCGGCGTTAGCGCTGGTTATCGGCTCCGCGCCATCCATGGTGTCAGCGCAAGATAAAGCCGAAGGGTTTATCGAGGGCAGTAGCCTGACCGTGCTCAACCGCAACTTCTACTACAACCGTGATTACCGCAAAGGCCAGTCCAGCTCTACCGGTAACGGGTATACAGAAAACTGGGCTCACGCGATTATCAGCAAGTTTGAATCCGGCTACACACAGGGCACCGTCGGGGTGGGTTTGGATGCGTTTGCCATGATCGGCGTGAAGCTCGATACCGGCGACGGTCGCAACGGTGGCAACGTACTGCCTGTCAATAACGAAGGCCAGGCGCAGGACGAATACTCCAAGGTCGGAGGCGCCGCCAAAGTGCGCGCCTTTGATACGGAAATAAAAGTCGGCGATGTATTCCCCGCCACCCCGGTCGTCGCTGCCGGCGATTCCAGGCTGATGCCGCAAAGCTTCAAGGGCGTCACCGCGACCAATAGCAGTATCGACGGTTTGTCGATACAGGGCGGTCGCGTGCATGCGATGAGCCAGCCGGACTCCAGTGACATGAACGAAAACTTCGAGGCTTTCTATGGCGGTCCGGTCGATTCACCCTGGCTCGCTTATTTCGGTGGCGACTACGAACTGAACGACAATCTCAGTTTCAGCCTGTACTCCAGCCGTCTCAAGGAAGCCTGGAATCAGTACTACGCCGGCACCACGTGGACTTACCCGTTGTCGACCGACCTGTCGCTGTTTGGCGGCGTGAACTATTACAAGGCCGTCGACGAAGGCAAGCAATTGCTCGGCGCGTTCGACAACGACATCTGGAGCGCCAAGGCCGGCGTGAAATTCGGCGCCCACTCCATCGCACTGTCGCACCAGCAAAACAACGGCAATGACGACTTCGACTATCTGAGACAGTCCGATTCGATCTACCTCGACAACTCCATCCAGTACAGCGACTTCAACGCGCCGAAGGAGCGTTCCTGGATGGTGCGCTACGACCTCGACATGACGGGCTATGGTGTTCCGGGGCTGTCGTTCATGACCCGTTATGCTCGTGGCAGTGATGCCGACTACTCCAACGCCAACTCGGTGTACATGCGCCGCGATGACGAAGGCAACCCGTTGACCGACCAGAAACGCTGGGAGCGCGATATCGAAGCCAAATACGTGGTGCAGAGCGGCTCGCTCAAGGATCTGTCCTTGCGTGTGCGTCAAGCCACTACCCGCGCCACGGCGTTTGAATCGGACCTGAATGAAGTACGGGTGATTATCGAGTATCCGCTGGCCGTTCTCTGACTTCAGCTTTTATACAAATTCACCTTTAGAAGCTCCTGGCTCCTTTGGTAAGAGGTGAATCTTTTGGCGTCCTTCGGGACGCCTTTTTTATTGTCTGGTGTTTAGCCCTCACCCTCACCCAAGGGAGAGAGCGAGGGAACTGACCGTGCTGTTTATCAGAACCACATCGACATGCAACACTGAATGAACTCAAGCTTTGAAGGCACCGACATCGAGCTCCATCCCCCTCAACCACCACGCTCGGGACAATCCCCCGCCACCGTGTACTTGATCGTATTCAGTTGCCCTTGGGAGTCTTCATACGTCATGGCTGCCGGCACCGCCGCACACCCCGCCACGGGCCGTACAACGCTCACCACCTTGACCACATCCAGTTTCATCCCGTACTCGTAGTCCTTCACCACAGGCACGGGTTTGCCCTGATTGACGGCGTATTTCTCCATGGCACGAGTGTTGGCATTCAGCATTTTCTCGAACACCCTGTCACCGCCACCTTCAGCAAACCCATTGAGCGACACCATCATCGCTGCGGCGAACATAATCAATTTAGTCACTTTCATCTGCAATTCCTTTAAAACCCGGCTGATAAAAAAGCCCATCATCGGCATTCGGTGATGGGCTTATTCAACAAAAAACATTTACAAGTCTTTAGTCTTGTCATCCTTCTTTTCATTCAGCACGACGGGATCACGCGCCTGCTCTTTGGCGACAAACTTCTCCATTGCCTGATCCTTATTCGCCATCATTCTTTTGAAGGTTCTGTCGCCACCACCTGCAGCCAGGACAACAGAAGACATCACCATCGCCGCCGCCAACACACTCAGTTGTACAAGTTTCATGTTTGATTCCTCGTTGAATTAATTTACGGAATCAGGGTAACAATCCGGTCCTATCGTCACGGTGGCGGCGAAATTACAAGTTCGTTATGTGCGCGAATCAACATTCACTTGCACGGGGGCGTTCGACACAGTGGGGGTTATCTCCTCCTCACGCCGATGCGCCAACTGATACAACGCAGGCAATATCAGCAGCGTCAGGATGGTCGAAGACAGAATCCCGCCAATTACCACCGTCGCCAGCGGACGCTGTACCTCCGCCCCCGTGCCGGTTGCCAGGGCCATGGGAATGAAGCCCAGGGACGCCACCAGCGCCGTCATCAACACGGGCCGCAAACGTGTGAGTGCGCCTTCGTTGATCGCATCACCCAGTGATCGCCCCTCCTCGCGAAGGTTGCGGATGAACGCGATCATCACCAGGCCGTTAAGCACCGCCACCCCCGACAGCGCGATAAACCCCACACCCGCCGAGATCGACAGCGGGATATCGCGCATCCACAACGCCATGACGCCGCCAGTCAAGGCAAATGGAATCCCGGTGAACACCAGCAGCCCATCCTTGAGATTGTTGAACATCATGAACAACAAGCCGAACACCAGCAGCAGCGCCACCGGCACCACGATCTGCAAGCGCTTGGCTGCCGACTGCAATTGCTCGAACTGCCCACCCCAACTGGTCCAGTAACCCGCCGGAACCTGGACCTCGCGCTCGATCACCTTGCCAGCCTCTTCGACGAAGGAGCCGATATCCCGCCCACGCACGTTGGCGCTGACGATCACCAGCCGCTTGCCGTTTTCGCGGCTGACCTGATTCGGTCCGAGCACCAGATCGAGGTTGGCAACGTCCTTGAGGGCGATGAAACCGATCTGATCGGTGGCGCTATTGAGCGGTGCCGGTACCGGGATCAACAGCGCGGACAGGCCCTCGATATCCTTGCGCATGGCATCGGACAGGCGCACCACCATGTCGAAACGCCGGTCACCTTCATACAGCGTCCCGGCCTGACGCCCGCCAACCGCCATTGCAATGGTGTCTTGCACATCGCCGACATTCAGCCCGTAGCGCGCCGCTTTGTCGCGGTCGATGTTGATGGTCAGCACCGGCAAGCCAGTGGTTTGCTCGACCTTGACCTCGGCAGCGCCGTCGACCTTCTGCATCGCGGCCGCGATCTTCGCCGCCGTAGTGTTGAGTACGTCCATGTCATCGCCGAACACTTTGACCGCCACGTCGCTGCGCACCCCGGAAATGAGTTCGTTGAAGCGCAACTGGATCGGCTGGGACAGTTCATAGTTGCTGCCCGGCAGCGTCGCCGCGGCTTGTTGCAGTTCGGCCATCAGCGTTTCCCGGGACTTGTCCGGGTCTGGCCACTGCTCCTTCGGCTTGAGCATCACGTAGCTGTCGGAGATGTTCGGCGGCATCGGGTCGGAGGCGATTTCAGCCGTGCCGGTACGGGCGAAGACGCGCTCGACCTCCGGCACTTTGCCCAGGATCGTCGTTTCCAGGCGTTGCTGCATATCGACCGATTGGGTCAGGCTGGTACCCGGCACGCGCAAGGCCTGCAGGGCAAAATCGCCTTCACTGAGACTCGGCACGAATTCGCTGCCCAGGCGACTGGTCAATACGCCACTGAGTGCAAGCACAGCCAGCGCCATGCCCAAGGCCAGCGGCCGATGGCTCATCACCCAGGACAACGCCGGTGCATACACGCGCCTCGCCCCGCGCATGACCACCCCTTCCTGCTCCTTGACCTTACCGGTGACGAACAGCGCAATGGCCGCCGGGACAAAGGTCACCGACAACAGCATGGCGCCCAGCAGCGCGATCACCACGGTGAAGGCCATCGGGTGAAACATTTTCCCTTCGACACCGCTCAGGGCGAAGATCGGCAGGTACACGACCATGATGATCAACTGGCCGAAAATCAACGGTCGCCGCGCCTCTTTGGCTGCCGCAAACACTTCGTGAAAACGCTCGGAGCGGGTCAGCAAACGCCCGTGATGTTGCTGCGCATGGGCCAGCCGTCGCAGGGTGTTTTCGACGATCACCACCGCACCGTCGACGATGATGCCGAAGTCGAGTGCGCCAAGGCTCATCAGGTTCGCGCTGACTTTGTTGGTGAACATGCCGGTAAACGTGAAGAGCATCGACAGCGGAATCACCATCGCGGTAATCAGCGCCGCGCGGATGTTGCCCAGAAACAGGAACAGAATCGCAATGACCAGAATCGCGCCTTCCACCAGGTTCTTCTTCACCGTGGCGATGGCTTTGTCCACCAGGTGCGTGCGGTCATACACCGCAACAGCGATCACGCCCTTGGGCAGCGAACGGTTGATCTGCTCAAGTTTGCTGGCCACTGCCTGAGAGACGGTGCGACTGTTCTCGCCGATCAGCATGAACACAGTCCCCAGCACCACTTCGCGACCGTTTTCCGTGGCGGCCCCGGTACGCAGTTCGCGGCCGATATCGACAGTGGCGACGTTCTTGACCCGGATAGGCGTGCCGTCGACGTTGGCCATCACGATATTGGCAATGTCCTCGGTGCTCGCCACCTGACCGGGGGCTCGAATCAGCAACTGCTCGCCGCTGCGCTCGATGTAGCCGGCGCCGACGTTGGCATTGTTGCGCTCCAGCGCCGTGACCAGATCGCCAAGGGTCAGTTTGTAAGCCGCCAGCCGTTTCGGATCCGGGGCAATCTGGTACTCCTTGGCAAACCCGCCAATGGTGTTGATCTCGGCCACGCCGGGGACGTTGCGCAATTGGGGTTTGATGATCCAGTCCTGAATCACCCGCAGATCGGTCGGCGTATAGGCGCTCCCGTCGTCCTTCACCGCCCCTTCCTGCGCCTCCACAGTCCACAGGAAGATCTCGCCGAGCCCGGTGGAAATCGGCCCCATCATCGGGTCCGCCCCCTCGGGCAACTGCTCCCTGGCGATCTGCAGGCGTTCGTTGACCAATTGTCGGGCGAAGAACAGATCGGTGCCCTCCTTGAAAATCACCGTGACCTGCGACAACCCCGAACGCGACAGCGAGCGGGTCTGCTCAAGTCCCGGCAGGCCGGCCATCGCCGTTTCAATCGGGAAGGTGATGCGCTGCTCGGTTTCCAGCGGCGAAAACCCGGCCGCACCGGTGTTGATTTGCACCTGGACATTGGTGATGTCGGGCACGGCGTCGATCGGCAATTTTTGATAACTGGCGATGCCAAGGCCGGCCATGAGAAGAACGGCGAGCATCACAATGATGCGCTGCTCGATGGCAAACTGGATCAGGCGTTCGAACATGAGAACCTCTCGTCGAGGGGGGGGCGGAACGGTGGGATTCACTGACGTTTTCAGTGAGAGTGCTCAGCTGCCGCTTTGCCCAGTTCCGATTTGAGGATGAAGCTGCCGGCGCTGGCGACCTGCACGCCGGCTTCCAGCCCCTGGGTGATTTCCACCTGGCCGGCCGCACGACTGCCCAACTCCACTGGCTGTGCCTTGAACCCGTCGCTGGTGCGCACGAACACTGTGGGTTTGTCCTCGACCGTCTGGATCGCGGCTTCAGGAACGGCGACCCTGGCTTGGCGGCTGTCGGTGGCGACCAAAGCCGTCACAAACAACCCGGGACGCCACGAACCTTGCGGGTTTTCCAGCGTTACGCGAACCGTTGCGGTGCGCGTCTGTTCGCCCAGCAGACTGCCGACGTAAGCCACAGTACCCGCAACCTCGGCATTCAGTTCCGGGTTGCTCACCAAGACCGGTTTGCCCACCTGCACCTTGGCCAGATCCTTGGGCGATACGCCGAAGGTCACCCACACCCGGGACAGATCCGAAAGTGTGAAGGCCGCGGTGGTTTCGTCGACCACCTCCCCCGGAGTCAGGTGTTTTTCCACCACCACGCCGTCAAATGGCGCGCGAAGTTCATAGCGATTGCCCCCGGTGGCGACCACGCTGCCGCTGAGCACGCTGATTTTCTGCCGGGCATTGTTCAGGGCGATTTCGGCTTCTTCCAGCGCCTGTCTGGCCTGGAGGAAATCCTGTTCGGCGGAGATTTTGTCCTGCCACAATTTGCGCTCACGCTCGTAAGTGGTTCGCGCCAGCGCCAGACGCCGTTGTGCCGCCGCCTGCTCGCTGCGCTGATCGGAAATCTGCTGACTGGAAATCACTGCCAGCACCTGGCCTTTTTTTACCGATTGCCCGAGGTTGGCCTGTACCGACTCCACTACCCCCGGCACCCGAGGCACCAAATGCGCCGTGCGATCTTCATCGAAACGTACTTCGCCGGGGAACGGCAAGCCGAGACTGATGGGCCGCGCGCCGGCTTCAACCAATTGAATGCCCGCCGCCTTGATCTGTTCGGAATTGAGAGTCAGATACCCTTCCTGGTGTTCACCTTCGGCAGGTTCATCTTCGGCAGGTTCGCCGCCGGCTGATGCGCCAGCTTCGGCATGATCGGCATGCTCCGAAGCTTCATCGGCGTGGGCGTCAATGGAAGCGTTGCCCACCCTGAGCGAGCCGATACCGATGCCCAGGGCCAAGGTCGCCACAGCGACAACGATCAGTTTTTTATCCATGGAAACTCCTCTGCATCAGCCCCTCGGCAACCACGCTGTCGTGAGTGCTTCGCGGCCTCGCAGTTATTTGAAAGATGAAATTCAGGGGCCGACCGCGAGCGCGTCGAGATCGCCGAAAATGCGTTCGATACGGACTCGCGCGTCCGTGGCTTCGGCCACGGCCTGGATGTATTGGGTGCGTGAATCGATCAGGGTCCGTTGGGCGTCGAGCACCTCGAGGAAGCCGAACTTGCCCGCCTCGAAACCACGGGTAGCGTTGTCGACGGCACTTTGCGCGGCGGGCAGGATGCTTTGGTTGAACGCTTTGACTTCGCCGTTGGCGGTCTGCCATTGCTCCAGCGACGCCTGGATTTCCGTGCGCAACCGTAGCTCAGTGGCATTGCGCAGATCCCGCGCCTGATCACTGCGCCGGGCGGCCGCCAGCACGTTGCCCTGATTGCGGTTGAACAGCGGAATCGGCATCGACAGTCCGACGACGTTTACCCGCTCTTTCTCCAGCTCGCTGTACTGGCTGCCGACGCTCACGGTCAGATCGGGAATCCGTTGCGTCTTCTCCAGTTCCAACGACGCTTCACGCTGGTCAATCTGCATTTTGGCCAGGCGCAGCTCGGCCGTTTGATTCAGACGCTGGAGCAATCGGGTCGGTGGCGGCACGACAGGCAAGCCTTGAGCCGCAGCCTGCACACTGACCGCCGTCGGCAACGGTGCGCCCATGACTTGCGCCAGTTGCTGATAGGCATTGGCCTGATCGCGCTCGGCCCGACTCAACTCCAGACGCACTTGCGACAGTTGCACTTGTGCCCGCGTGCCTTCGACCGGCGATGATTTACCTGCCTGGATGCTGCCTTGCGCCACCCGCAAACCCTGCTCGGCCAGTTCCAGTGACTGGCGGGACAACTGCAAGCGCTGCTGCGCGGTCTGCGCACTGGAGAACGCCTGGATGACGTCCGCTCGCAGCGCATTTCGCTTGAGCTCCAGTTCGATTGCGGCGGCGTCCTGCCCCCGGCTGGCAACATCGATCCGCGCCCCCCGTTTGCCGCCCAGTTCAAGGGGCTGGCTGATCATCACAGTGGTCGTTCGCGATTCGCGCCGCGTATCTTCAGCCTCCCACGACACCTCGGGATTGGGAATCAATCCGGCCTGCTGTCGATCCCCTTCGGCAATACCGATATCCCACTGGGCAGCCGCCAAATCCGGATTGCCGGCCAACGCCGTTTGCAAGGCCTGATCCAGTGTCAGTATCGAGCCAGACGAAACAGCGGCCAGACACGGCCCGGCCAGCAACAAAAAGCAGGTGGCAGCCACCCCGCTAGCGGTTTTTTTCAGGCGAGATCGCGCCGTCAGTTCTTTAAACCCGGGCAATTGAATACTTCCTTCGATAAACCAAGAATCTTCGATCCCGCCACGTTAGGGTTTTGAACTTATCGACAAGGTGACTGGAAAATTACAAATACGTTATTCAACAGCCCGACAAGTTGTTTTGCTCTAGCATGCTGAGTGCAAAGGCGATCACAGCAATACAATGAAACAAATACACGCATTTATCCGCCGAACTGTAGTTGCCTGATTTCAAACCCCGTGAAGATGAAGAACTATCATCCGCGGGCTCTGCGACAAGCTGTCGCAGAGCCCGATTTTCAAGGTTTATGACCGAGGGTTGCGGTTGACTCTGTAGCCACTACAGACTTTACCCTGCACGCCGTTACCCGGAGAAACATTTGCAGGAAAGCAGCATTGCACTCAACCAGTCGTTGCAAACAACCGTCCGGAAGCCCACAAAAACAATAACTTTCCAGACCACCTTAATTATTTTTCATTTAATAAAAGTGGTGATTGATCATGCGAATCCTTGTCGTCGAGGACGAGCTCAAAACTGCCGAATACTTGCATCAGGGACTGACGGAAAGTGGTTATATCGTTGACCGCGCGGCAACGGGCGCCGATGGACTGCATCTGGCCCAACAACAGGCTTATGAACTGGTGATCCTGGACGTCAATCTGCCGCAACTGGATGGTTGGGGCGTGCTCGAACAACTGCGCCGTACCCGCTCCACCCGGGTGATGATGCTCACCGCCCGTGGTCGGCTTACCGACAAGATCCGCGGCCTGGATCTGGGCGCGGACGATTACCTGGTCAAGCCGTTCGAGTTCCCCGAATTGCTCGCTCGGGTGCGCAGCCTGATGCGCCGCAGTGAAAACATCCCGGTTGCACAGGTGCTCAAAGTCGCCGATCTGGAGCTCGACCCGGGGCGCCACCGAGCCTTTCGTGGCGAGCAGCGCATCGACCTGACCACCAAGGAGTTTGCCCTGCTGCATCTGCTGATGCGCCATTCGGGCGAGGTGCTCACCCGCACCCAGATCATTTCCCTGGTGTGGGACATGAACTTTGACTGCGACACCAATGTGGTCGAAGTCTCGATCCGGCGTTTGCGGGCGAAAATCGACGAGCCGTTCGACAACAAGTTGATTCACACCCTGCGCGGTGTCGGATACGTGCTGGAGGCGCGGCCATGAAGCCTGCGAGCCTGTCGCTGCGCCTCGGTCTGACGGTCAGCATTGTCGGGGCGCTGCTGGTGGTGTTCCTGGCGATCCTCGCCTATTTCACCCTGACCCACGAGCTGAACGCGTTATCCAGAGACAGCCTGGCAAAGAAGATGGAGCAGGTGGAACACAGCCTGGCGCTGTACTCCAACCCCGGAGAAATCAGTTCCAAACCGCACATCCTGCTCGACCAGGTCATGGGGCATGACAACCTGACGCTGACCATTTACCCGCGCAGCATTCTGCGCGCCCCGCTATTGAAGTCCGGCACTGGCATGGCCGATCCGCGCCTCGAACTGAAGGCGGTGCGGGCGGCCACCGATCAATTGGCGTACTCGCAAGGCACTGACGACCAGGGCGGCAAATTCCTCACCGCCTCCAGACTGATACGCATCAAGGACGGCACCAGCGTCCCGGTGCTGTTGTCGATGGATAACGCTAACGATCAGGCATTGCTCAGTGCTTATTTGCGTTCGACGCTGATGGCCTTGCCGTTACTGCTGATCTTCATCGGTCTGAGTGCCTGGGTGGCAGTGCAGCGAGGCCTGGCACCGATGCGTGAGTTTCGCAAAGTGGCGGCGATGGTTTCGGCCCAGGACCTGGAACATCGGCTGTCGGTGGTGAACATGCCCCAGGAACTCAGCGAACTGGCCCAGGGCATCAATTTCATGCTGCACCGCCTCGACAACGGCGTGCAGCAGCTATCGCAGTTCTCCGATGACCTGGCCCATGAATTACGCACGCCGATCAACAACCTGATGGGCAAGGCGCAGGTGACGCTGTCCCGGGAACGCACGACCGAGGAGTACAAAGACATTCTGGTGTCATGCACCGAAGAGCTCGAACGCGTCGCGCGCATTGTCTCGGACATGCTGTTTCTGGCACAGGTCAGCCATCCGGCGGCGCTCGCGCCCTTTGAGCTGATTGCCCTGGAAGATGAGGCACTGAAAGTCGCCGATCTGTTTTCCCTTTCGGCCCAGGACAAGCAGATTCACTTGAGTGTGACGGGCAACGCTCGGGTGATGGGCGACCGATTGATGATTCAACGGGCGATCTCGAACCTGCTGTCTAACGCCCTGCGTCACTGCCCTTCCGGGCAGACGGTGGCGGTGCTGATCGAGCAGGGTGCGAAACAGGTTTCGCTATGGGTCAGCAACCCCGGCGCCGGCATCGAAGCAAAACACCTCGAACAACTGTTCGATCGCTTTTACCGGGTCGACAGCAGCCGCTCCCGCGCACAAGGCAGCACCGGACTGGGCCTGGCCATCGTACGGTCGATCATGAGCCTGCATCAGGGGGTGGCAGAGGTTGAAAGTGTGCCTGGGACGATGACGGTGTTTCGGTTGGGGTTTCCTGCGGTTGAGGGGGTGGCACACTGAAGTATCCGGCTGTATATATTGGTTGCCCGTTATGGCCTCTTCGCGAGCAAGCCCGCTCCCACAGGGGATGAGGGTGGACACAAAATTTGTAGTCTTGCACCAACAACTGTGGGAGCGGGCTTGCTCGCGAAGAGGCCATAACGGGCACAAACAAAAACGGCACCTTCCGGTGCCGTTCGCGTTTCACCCTACAAGCAATTTACTTACGCGCCGCCTCCCACGACTTCAGCAGTTCGCTGTAACTCACGGTCTCGCCTTTAGGCTTCTCGTTCGCCAGTTTCGGCTTCGGTGCGCCCGGCTGATCAAACCAGTATTGCGCGTCGCGCTCGGGGTTCATTTTCGGTGCGCAGGTGGCCTGGGCCTTCGAGCGCTCCAGACGGGTCATGATTGCATCCTGGTCCTTGGCCAGGCCATCCAGTGCTTCTTGTGGGGTTTTCTCACCGCTGGCCGCTTCGGCGATGTGGCTCCACCACAGCTGCGCCAGACGCGGATAGTCAGGCACGTTGGTCCCGGTCGGGGTCCATTGCACGCGGGCCGGGCTGCGGTAGAACTCCACCAGGCCACCGAGTTTCGGCGCCAGGTCGGTCATGGCCTGCGAGTTGATGTCCGACTCGCGGATCGGCGTCAGGCCGACGATGGTTTTCTTCAGCGACACGGTTTTCGAGGTCACGAACTGTGCGTAGAGCCAGGCGGCGAGTTTCTGTTTCTCAGGCGTGGACTTCATGAACGTCCAGGAACCTACGTCCTGATACCCCAGCTTCATGCCCTCCTCCCAGTACGGCCCGCGTGGCGAAGGTGCCATGCGCCATTTCGGCGTGCCATCGGCGTTGACCACGGGCAGGCCCGGCTTGGTCATGTCGGCAGTGAACGCGGTGTACCAGAAGATTTGTTGGGCAATGTTGCCCTGGGACGGCACCGGGCCGGATTCGGAGAAGGTCATTCCCGCCGCTTCCGGTGGTGCATAGGCCTTGAGCCAGTCGACGTACTTGGTGGTGGCGAAGACCGCCGCCGGGCCGTTGGTGTCGCCACCGCGGGTCACGCTGGAGCCCACCGGATGGCAGTCCTCGACCCGAATGCCCCACTCGTCCACCGGCAAACCGTTGGGGATGCCCTTGTCGCCGCCGCCGGCCATGGAGAACCAGGCATCGGTGAAGCGCCAGCCCAGGGACGGGTCTTTCTTGCCATAGTCCATGTGCCCATAGACCCGCTTGCCGTCGATTTCCTTGATGTCTTCGCTGAAGAATTTGGCGATGTCTTCATAGGCCGACCAGTTCACCGGTACGCCCAATTCGTAGCCGTACTTTTCCTTGAACTTGGCTTTCAGGTCCGCACGTTCGAACCAGTCGGCGCGGAACCAGTAAAGGTTGGCGAATTGCTGGTCGGGCAACTGATAGATCTTGCCGTCTGGCGCGGTGGTGAAGGAAATGCCGATGAAGTCCTTGAGGTCCAGGGTCGGCGAGGTGAAGTTCTTGCCTTCGTTGGCCATCAGGTCAGTGATCGATTCGGTCTTGCCGTAGCGAAAGTGCGTACCGATCAGGTCCGAGTCGTTGACCCAGCCGTCATAGATGCTCTTGTCCGACTGCATCACCGTCTGCAGTTTTTCCACCACATCGCCTTCCTGCAGCAGGTCGTGGGTCAGCTTGATCCCGGTGATCTCGGTGAAGGCCTTGGCCAGTACCTTGGACTCGTATTCGTGGGTGGCGATGGTTTCCGAAACCACTTTGATGTTCATCCCGCGAAACGGCTCCGCCGCCTTGATGAACCACTTCAGTTCTTCGAGCTGCTGATCCGCCGTCAGGGTGGACGGCTTGAATTCACTGCCGATCCATTTCTTCGCGGCGTCTTCATAAGCATCCGCCCAGGCCGACGCGCTCAAACCGCTGAGTGCCAGCATGGCTGCCAATGAAATGCTATGTCGCAGCTTGTTGTTTTTGTCGAACATAGAGACCTCCTGTTTAGATTGCGGAGCAACATTGCCGAGCGATTCGACTAGCCCCAACGCATCACAGCCAACAGCCACACCAGGGACAACGCGAACGCTACCCAGATGCTCCAGTCGGTGACGCCGATTACCAGCAGATGCAGGTAGGCGCTGCCGAGAAGACCGATGAACAGCCGATCGCCACGGGTGGTGGCAATGGGCAGAAAACCTCGCCGAAGTATGCTCGGCGAACGCAACTCCCAGGTCGTCATGCACACCAGGATCAAGGCAATCACGCTGAAAAATACCGCCGTCGGGGCGGTCCAGCTCATCCATTCCATCATCAGTTCCTCATACCCGGCCCAGGGCAAAGCCCTTGGCCACGTGGTTGCGAACGAACCAGATCACCAGCATGCCCGGCAGGATGGTCAACACCCCCGCCGCCGCCAGCACGCCCCAATCGATACCGGATGCCGAGACCGTGCGGGTCATCACCGCCGCAATGGGTTTGGCGTTCACCGAAGTCAGCGTGCGCGCCAACAGCAGTTCGACCCAGGAAAACATGAAGCAGAAGAACGCCGTCACACCGATGCCGGAACCGATCAGCGGGATGAAAATTTTCACGAAGAACTTGGGGAAACTGTAGCCGTCAATGTAGGCGGTTTCGTCTATTTCCTTGGGAACCCCGGACATGAAACCTTCAAGAATCCACACGGCCAGCGGCACGTTGAACAGACAGTGGGCCAGGGCCACGGCGATGTGGGTGTCGAACAGGCCGATCGACGAATACAGCTGGAAAAACGGCAGCAGAAACACCGCTGGCGGTGCCATGCGGTTGGTCAGCAGCCAGAAGAACAGATGCTTGTCACCGAGAAAACGATAGCGCGAAAACGCGTAGGCCGCCGGCAACGCCACCGTCAGGGAAATGATGGTGTTGAGGCTCACGTAATACGCCGAGTTGATGTAACCGGTGTACCAGCTCGGATCGGTGAAGATCACCTTGTAGTTGGCGAAGGTGAAGTCCTGTGGGAACAGCGTCAGGCCACCGAGGATTTCACCGTTGCTTTTGAAGGACATGTTCAACAGCCAGTAGATCGGCACCAGCAGGAACAGGATGTAGACCAGCAGCGGAATAAGCTTTCTCTTGCTCATGGCGGGCCTCAGCGGTTGGCGTCGGAGTGAGTCATGGCGGTATAGAACAGCCACGACACCAACAGGATGATCAGGAAGTACACCAGCGAAAACGCCGCTGCCGGGCCCAGGTCGAACTGTCCTACGGCCATCTGGGTCAAGGTCTGACTGAGGAAAGTCGTGGCATTGCCAGGCCCCCCGCCGGTGAGCACGAATGGCTCGGTGTAGATCATGAAGCTGTCCATGAAGCGCAGCATCACCGCAATCAACAGCACACTCTTGAGCTTGGGCAACTGGATATGGCGGAACACCGCCCAGGCCGAGGCCCGGTCAATGCGCGCCGCCTGGTAGTACACGTCCGGAATCGCCCGCAGCCCGGAGAAGCACAGTAGCGCTACCAGTGAAGTCCAGTGCCAGACGTCCATCACCAGCACGGTGACCCAGGCGTCCATGGTGTTCGCGGCATAGTTGTAGTTGATGCCCATGGCCTTGAGGCTCGCCCCCAGCAGACCGATGTCGGCCCGACCGAAGATCTGCCAGATGGTGCCCACCACATTCCACGGGATCAGCAATGGGATCGCCAGGATGATCAGCACCACCGACGACCAGCGCCCCTTGGTCGGCATGGTCAGGGCAATGGCGATGCCCAGCGGAATTTCGATCAACAGCACGCAAGCCGAGTAGATGAACTGGCGCAGCAGCGAATCGTGCAGGCGCGGGTCGAGCAACACTTGCCTGTACCAGTCGGCGCCAACGAAGTAGCGGCTGGACTGGTCGAAAATGTCCTGCACCGAGTAGTTGACCACGGTCATCATCGGGATCACCGCACTGAACGCCACCAGCAGGAACACCGGCAACACCAGCCACCAGGCCTTGTTGTTCTGCACCTTGTTCATGGCTGCGCCCCCTGGTTGGCAATTGCTGCGTCAATGGCTTGCGCTTCGAGGAGAAAATCGTCGGCATAGACCATCAGCCACTGCGCCGGAAAGCTGATGTAAGCCGTGCCCTGGGGCACCGGCTTGTCTTCGGCCATGCGCACTTTCAGGGTTGCGCCATCGAGGTTCAGGGTCATGATCTTGTAGGTGCCGAGGTCTTCGACGTGTACGACTTGTGCCTGTAGCGCTTCATCAAAGGCATCGTCCCACACATGGACGAACTCGGGGCGGATGCCCACCTTCAGGGTTTTCCATTCGAATTCGGCAATGCGTTGCTGCATGGCTTCGGACAACGGCAGATGGGTCGAGGCAAAACCGACGCCACCTGGTTGCGGCTGCACCTCGATCAGGTTCATCCCCGGACTGCCGATGAAGTAGCCGACAAAGGTGTGGCTCGGTCGTTCGAACAATTCCCTTGGCGTGCCGAACTGCACGATCTGCCCGCCGTACATCACCGCAATCTTGTCGGCGAAGGTCGAGGCCTCCAGTTGATCGTGGGTGACGTAGACCATTGTGATGTTGAACTGCTCGTGAATTTGCTTGAGCTTTCTGCGCAGTTTCCATTTCAGGTGCGGGTCGATCACCGTCAGCGGCTCGTCGAACAGGATCGCCGACACGTCGTCGCGCACCAGCCCGCGGCCCATGGAGACTTTCTGTTTTTCGTCGGCGGTGAGGTTGCGGGCTTTTTTACTCAGCAGGTTCTGCAGGTCGAGCACTTCGGCGATTTCCTGCACCTTACTGAGAATTTTCGCCTCGGCCATGCCTTGGTTGCGCAATGGGAACGCCAGGTTGTCAAACACCGTCATGGTGTCGTAGACCACCGGAAACTGGAAAACCTGGGCGATGTTGCGCTTCTCGGGAGTCAGGTCGTTGACCGCCTTACCGTCGAACAGCACATGGCCCTGGGACGGACTGAGCAGCCCGGAAATGATGTTGAGCAAGGTCGACTTGCCGCAACCCGACGGCCCGAGCAAAGCATAGGCGCCGCCTTGTTCCCAGACGTGGTCCATCTCGCGGATCGCGTAATCCTCAGGTGATGCCGGGGTTTTGGTGTAGCTGTGGGCCAGGTTCTGCAAACGGATTTCGGCCATCAGGCAACCCTCGCGACACGCCGGCCCGGCGCCTGGACCAGCCGCCCCTGCGTATCGAACACAAACAGTTTATGGGTCGGGATGTAGATGCGGATCGGCGCATCGACGTCGTATTCGTGAACACCGGGCAAGTGCAGCACCAGTAAGAAGTGTTCGTTGCGCACATGAAGGAAGGTTTCCGAGCCGCTGATTTCCGCGACCTCGACGGTCACCGCCAGCTCCAGGTCATCGTCGTTGCTCGGCACCAGCGAGATATGGCTGGGCCGTACGCCGAAGCGAAACTCGCCCTCGCCCACCGGACGCAGATCAACGTTCAACGGGAAGTGCACGAAATTGGCGAAACTCACTTCGTTACCGGCAATGCGCCCGGGCATCAGGTTGATCGGTGGCTCGGAGAACAGCTCGGCGGCCAGCACGGTTTGCGGCTGGTGATAGACAGCCGAAGACTGCCCGCTCTGGATCACCCGCCCCTCATGCAGAATGGTCGTGGTGCCACCCAGGGCCAGGGCTTCGTTGGGCTCGGTGGTGGCGTAGATCGCGATGGTGTGGCGCGCCTTGAACAGCTCGCGCATTTCCTGGCGCAGCTCCTCGCGCAATTTGTAGTCGAGGTTGACCAGCGGTTCGTCGAACAGAATCAGCTCGGCATCCTTGACCAGCGCCCGGGCCATGGCCGTGCGCTGCTGCTGGCCGCCAGAGAGTTCCAGTGGATAGCGCTGCAGAAACTTCTCGATGCGCAGCATCTTCGCGGTTTCCAGCACCTTGCTATGGATCTGCTCGTTGGAAACCTTGGCCTGACGCAGTGGCGAGGCAATGTTCTCGAACACCGTCATGGTCGGGTAGTTGATGAACTGCTGGTAGACCATCGACACGTTGCGCAAACGCACCGGACGCTGGGTAACATCGACGCCATTCATCAGCACGCGGCCACTGTCGGGCTTGTCCAGACCCGCCATCAGGCGCATCAGGCTGGTTTTGCCGGACAGCGTGCGCCCCAGTAAGACGTTGAAGGAACCGGGTTCGAAACTCAGGTTGGCATCGTCGATCCAGGTCTGGCCCTCGACGGTGCGGCTGACGTGCTCCAGGGTGAGTGACATGGCTCGGCCTTTTTTATTTTTGGAGTCAAGCGACCGGAGCTACATAGCGACATCTGTGCCAGAAATTACAAGCCATTGATTCAGTTGGGGAATCACTGAAATGGAGATAGGTCTGCGTTCGTTGCTGAACAAAAATGAACAATCCGAAATGAACAATTGAACAGTTCACCGATTGACAGTGAACATTAGTGAACAACACTCTACAGACTGTTCACGGCCCCCTTTCATGAGCCGGCTTGCTGGAGATGGCGTCATCGAAATTGCCATCGCCAGCAAGCCGGCTCCTACAAAGGCGTGGCGTGCCAGAACCGTCACGTGTGATATTCAACGTGATGTGCAAAAACAATAAAAACAAAAAAGCCTGTTCAGAGACTCACTGCCATGGCCGCACCTGCCCAGCCGCTGTCCCACGACGCCATCATCCAGGACTCATGGTCCCGTTGCCGCGCGTTCGGCCTCAATCATCAGAGCACGCCGGCGTTCGACCAAATGCCCGCCGACGGCATTGCACATCTGCTGGAAAGCCAGCATTCACTGGTGCAGACCACCCATCAGGAGGTGCTGCCCTATTACGAGAACATCCTGAGCAATTCCAATTGTCTGATCATGCTCGCCGACAATCGGGGACAGGTCCTGACCTCCTGGGGCACCCAGCGCTTCATCGAACCGAAACTGGCCCGTGGCTTCAGTGCCGGCGCCAGTTGGCTGGAGCATTGCAGCGGCACCAACGCCATCGGCACTGCCCTGGCTTGTGAACAGGCGGTGCACATCGAGCACGACGAACACTTCCTCAAGGCCAACCGCTTCATGACCGGTTCTGCCGCGCCGATTTTCGATGCCGAGCGCAAGATCATCGCCGTGCTGGACGTGTCCAGTGACAGCTACCTGCCGCCGTCCCACACCCTGGGCATGGTCAAGATGATGAGCCAGACCGTGGAGAACCGGCTGATCCTCAACCTGTTCCACGGCCAGCATTTCCAGCTGACGTTCAACACCGGGCTGAACAACCTCGACAGCCAATGGGCCGGCCTGCTGATTTTCGACGAGACCGGCCAGGTGCTGTCGGCCAATCGCCGGGCTGACAATCTGCTCGGTATCAGCCTGTCGCGGGTCAGTATCGAAAGCCTGTTCAAAGTGTCGTTGCTGGAGTTGCTGAATCAGCCCGACGGCCTGCCCTTCGCTCTGCAAACCACCGGTCGCAATCGCTTCCAGTGTTTGTTGAAGCGGCCAAAGCAGGTTCCGATAAAGCCCCGTGTATTCACCGAACCGGCCGTGGCCGCTCCAGCGGCGATCAGCCTGAACACCCTGCATTTGGGCGACAGTCGCGTGGAAAAAGCCGTGCGCCAGGCCGAGCGTCTGTTGGAAAAAGACATCCCGCTGCTGATTCATGGGGAAACCGGGGTCGGCAAGGAAGTGTTCGTCAAAGCCCTGCACCAGGCCAGTTCACGCAGTAAACAGGCTTTCATCGCCGTCAATTGCGCGGCAATTCCCGCCGAACTGGTGGAGTCCGAGCTGTTTGGCTATGAAAAAGGCGCGTTCACCGGGGCCAACCAGAAAGGCAGTATCGGCCTGATCCGCAAGGCGGACAAAGGCACCCTGTTCCTCGATGAAATCGGTGACATGCCGCTGCCGACCCAAGCCCGGCTGTTGAGGGTTTTGCAGGAACGTTGCGTGCAACCGGTGGGTGGCAGCGAGTTGTTCGCGGTGGACATCCGCATCATTTCCGCGACTAACCGCTCGTTGCGCGAGCAGGTGCAACTGGGGCGCTTTCGTGAAGACTTGTACTACCGCATCGGCGGCTTGACCCTGGAGCTGCCGCCGTTGCGCGAACGCAGCGACAAGGAGGCGCTGTTCAAGCGCCTGTGGGAACAGCATCGCGAGCCGAGCCAGTGGGCCGGGTTGAGCCGTGAAGTCATGGAGTTGTTCAATCGTCACCCGTGGCCGGGGAATTTGCGTCAGGTGAGCAGTGTGATGCAGGTGGCGCTGGCCATGGCTGAGGACCAGCCGGTGCGGGCGGAGCATTTGCCGGATGATTTTTTTGTGGATCTGGAGATGGAGGCGGTGGAGACGCCGGAACCGTTGCTGGTTGATCTGAATGATGCCGAAGAGCTGAATCGGCAGTTGCAGGCAGTGGGCGGGAATATTTCCTATTTGGCGCGCAGGCTTGGGGTCAGCCGCAATACCCTTTACAAGCGATTGCGCCAGGTTGGCGATTGAATCGGCCGCTCTCCCCTCACCCCAGCCCTCTCCCGAGGGAGAGGGAGCCGACCGAGGTGTCTGTCGCTGTACATCGACCTGAGAGACCGAGTCGATTGTGGAGTCGGCGCAGGGTTCGCGTCTTCTGAACCGTCTTTGCCACTACAGACAGCCCCCCAGGGAGAGGGAGCCGACTGAGGAGTCTGTCGCTGTAAATCGATCTGAGGGATCGAGTCGATTATGGATTCGGCGCAGGATTCGAGTCTTCTGAACCGTCTTTGCCCTCACCCCATCTCTCCCGAAACGTCGGACCGCCCCAGGGAGAGGGAGCCGACCGAGGTGTCTGTCGCTGTACATCGACCTGAGAGATCGAGTCGATTGTGGATTCGGCGCAGGATTCGAGTCTTCTGCACCGCCTTTGCCACTACAGACCGCCCCCAAGGAGAGGGAGCCGACTGAGGAGTCTGTCGCTGTACATCGACCTGAGAGATCGAGTCGATTATGGATTCGGCGCAGGATTTTCAGGTCGACGGATAAATTGAACATCCCCCGATCAGTCCCCTCTCCCACTGGGAGAGGGTTAGGGTGAGGGGAAACCCACAGACCGCCGCAAAACTTGCAGCCACCACAAAAACAAAAACCCGCACAAGGCGGGTTTTGTCAGTCACAAACCAGGCAATCAGTCAGCCAGACGCCAGGTCGTGCCACCCTTGCCGTCTTCCAGCACAACGCCCATGGCGGTGAGCTGGTCGCGGATACGGTCCGATTCTGCCCAATCCTTGCCGGCACGCGCCGCCAGGCGCGCTGCAATCAGCGCCTCAACTTCAGCCGCATCCACGCGCCCTTCAGCGCCGGCCTGCAGGAACTCATCCGCCTCAAGCTGCAACACACCCAGCACGCTGGCCAGTTCCTTCAGGCGCGCCGCCAGGCCAGCCGCCGCGTTCAAATCGCTCTCACGCAGGCGATTGATCTCACGCACCATCTCGAACAGCACCGCACAGGCTTCCGGCGTACCGAAGTCGTCGTTCATCACTTGGGTGAAACGCTCGACAAAGGCTTCACCACCAGCCGGCGCCACGCTCGGCAGGCCTTTCAACGCATGGTAGAAACGCTCGAGGGCGCCCTTGGCATCCTTGAGGTTGTCTTCCGAGTAGTTGATGGCGCTGCGGTAATGGCTCGACACCAGCAGGTAGCGCACGACTTCCGGGTGGTACTTGTCGAGCACGTCGCGGATGGTGAAGAAGTTGTTCAAGGACTTGGACATCTTCTCGCCATTGATACGGATCATGCCGCAATGCATCCAGGCATTGGCGTAGGTCTTGCCGGTGGCCGCTTCGCTCTGGGCGATTTCGTTCTCGTGGTGCGGGAACTCCAGGTCGCTGCCGCCGCCATGAATGTCGAAGGTCTCACCCAGGCAGCAGGTGGACATCACCGAGCATTCGATGTGCCAGCCCGGACGACCGTCGCCCCAAGGTGAAGGCCAGCTCGGCTCGCCCGGCTTGGCGCCCTTCCACAGCACGAAGTCCAGCGGGTCCTGTTTCGACTCGTCGACTTCGATCCGCGCGCCGATGCGCAGGTCTTCGATTTTCTTGCGCGACAGCTTGCCGTAACCCATGAACTTGGCGACGCGGTAATACACGTCGCCATTGCCCGGGGCGTAAGCGTAACCCTTGTCGATCAGGGTCTGGATCATGGACTGCATGCCAGCGATGTGATCGGTGGCCCGCGGCTCCATGTCCGGCTTGAGGATGTTGAGGCGAGCCTCGTCCTCGTGCATCGCGGTGATCATGCGCTCGGTCAGCACATCGAACGGCTCGCCGTTCTCCTTGGCCCGATTGATGATCTTGTCTTCGATGTCGGTGATATTGCGCACATACGTCAGGTTGTAACCGCTGAAGCGCAGCCAGCGGGTCACCAGGTCGAACGCGACCATGCTGCGGCCGTGGCCAATGTGGCAGTAGTCGTACACGGTCATCCCGCAGACGTACATGCGCACATTGTTGCCATCGAGCGGCTTGAAGACTTCTTTGCTCTTGGTGAGCGTGTTGTAGATCGTAAGCACGTTAGTTCCTTGAATCACTGGCCCCAGGAGTCACGCAGGGTCACGGTACGGTTGAATACCGGCTGACCTGGTTTCGAGTCCTTGATATCCGCGACGAAGTAACCTTCGCGCTCGAACTGGAAACGGTCTTCCGGCTGTGCATTGCCAAGCGAAGGCTCGGCACGACAACCGGTGAGTACCTGCAGCGAGTCAGGGTTGATGTTGTCCAGGAAACTGGCGCTGTCTTCGGCCTTCTCAGGGTTGGCCGAACGGAACAGACGATCGTACAGACGCACTTCGCACTCGACGCTCGCAGCGGCCGGCACCCAGTGGATAACGCCCTTGACCTTACGGCCTTCAGGGTTTTTGCCCAGGGTGTCCGGATCGTAGGAGCAACGCAGTTCGACGATGTTGCCGTCGGCGTCCTTGATCGCTTCGTCGGCGCGGATCACGTAGCTGCCGCGCAGACGCACTTCGCCGCCCGATTCCAGGCGCTTGTAGCCCTTCGGTGGCTCTTCCATGAAGTCTTCACGGTCGATGTAGATTTCCCGGGCGAACGGCAGAGCGCGTACGCCCATGTCTTCTTTCGGGTGGCGCGGCAGTTCGAGGTTCTCGACCTGACCTTCCGGGTAATTGGTGATCACGACTTTCAGCGGACGCAGCACGCACATGGCACGTGGGGCGCTGTGGTCGAGGTCGTCACGAATGCTGAATTCGAGCATACCGAAGTCGACCACGCCGTCGGAACGGTTGGTGCCGATCATTTCGCAGAAGTTGCGGATCGATTTTGGCGTGTAGCCACGGCGGCGGAAGCCCGACAGCGTGGACATGCGCGGATCGTCCCAGCCATTGACGTGACCTTCGTCCACAAGCTGCTTGAGCTTGCGCTTGCTGGTGATGGTGTAGTTCAGGTTCAGGCGGCTGAACTCGTACTGGCGCGGGTTGGCAGGGACCGGCAAGTGCTCGAGGAACCACTCGTACAGCGGACGGTGGCTTTCGAACTCCAGGGTGCAGATCGAGTGGGTAATGCCTTCGATGGCGTCCGACTGACCGTGGGTGAAGTCATAGTTCGGGTAGATGCACCACTTGTCACCGGTCTGGTGGTGGTGAGCGTGACGGATGCGATACATGATCGGGTCGCGCAGGTTCATGTTCGGCGAGGCCATGTCGATTTTCGCGCGCAGCACGCGAGCGCCATCCGGGAATTCGCCGGCGCGCATGCGGGCGAACCAGTCCAGGTTCTCTTCGACGCTGCGATCACGGAACGGGCTGTTCTTGCCCGGCTCGGTCAGGGTGCCACGGTATTCCTTGGCCTGTTCCGGGCTCAGGTCGTCGACGTAGGCCTTGCCGGACTTGATCAACTCGACCGCCCAGTCGTGCAACTGGTCGAAATACTGCGAGGCGTAGCGCACTTCACCAGACCATTCAAAACCCAGCCATTTGACGTCGCTTTCGATCGCGTCGATGTATTCCTGGTCTTCCTTGGCCGGGTTGGTGTCGTCGAAACGCAGGTGGGTAACGCCGCCGAACTCCTGGGCCAGGCCGAAGTTCACACAGATCGACTTGGCGTGGCCGATGTGCAGATAGCCGTTGGGCTCAGGCGGGAAACGGGTGACGATCTGCGTGTGCTTACCCGAGTCCAGGTCCGCCTGGATGATCGGGCGCAGGAAGTTGACCGGCACGGCAGGGCCGGTCTTGGCATTCGAGGTAGGGTCGACAGTGGGCTTGCTCATAGGATCCTTGGACGTACAAGTGCGCGGCCGCAAGAAAGGGGCCTGACAAAACAAAGCCGCTATCATAGCCGATGCTGTCAAGCGCCTGACAGAGCGCGCCTGCAAACGGTCGCATTTAATCGGCCGTAAATGAAAAACAGCCTCGAAATTCGCGCCTGTCACGCTAAACTGCGCACCTTGGCCAAAAATGGCTGAACCGGTTGCGGGACTGAGTGTTCCAAAACCACGAATTCTTTGAAACGCCTCTCCTATAAAGAGTAACGATCATGACCCAAGTCAAACTGACCACCAACCATGGCGACATCGTCCTGGAACTGAACGCCGAGAAAGCCCCGATCACCGTGGCCAACTTCGTCGAGTACGTTAAAGCCGGTCACTACGAAAACACCGTTTTCCACCGTGTCATCGGTAACTTCATGATCCAGGGCGGTGGTTTCGAGCCTGGCATGAAAGAAAAGAAAGACAAGCGCCCAAGCATTCAGAACGAAGCTGACAACGGTCTTTCCAACGACAAGTACACCGTCGCCATGGCCCGCACCATGGAGCCGCATTCGGCTTCCGCGCAGTTCTTCATCAACGTCGCGGACAACAGCTTCCTCAACCACAGCGGCAAGAACGTTCAAGGCTGGGGCTACGCGGTATTCGGTAAAGTGACCGCTGGCACCGACGTTGTCGACAAGATCAAAGGCGTGGCCACCACTTCCAAGTCCGGCCACCAGGACGTACCAGCAGACGACGTGATCATCGAGAAAGCCGAGATCATTGAGTGATACTGCTGATTTCAGATTTACATCTGGAAGAGGAGCGCCCGGACATCACCCGGGCGTTTCTGGATTTGCTCGCCGGACGCGCCCGTTCGGCGAGTGCGTTGTACATTCTGGGCGACTTTTTCGAGGCGTGGCTTGGCGACGATGCCATGACACCGTTTCAGCGTTCCATCTGCCAGGCCCTGCGCGATCTCAGCGACAGCGGCACGGCCATTTTCCTGATGCACGGCAATCGTGATTTCATGCTGGGCAAGGCCTTCTGCAAACAGGCCGGTTGCACCCTGCTGAAAGACCCGAGTGTCGTGCAGTTTTACGGCGAGCCTGTACTGCTGATGCATGGCGACAGCCTCTGCACCCGCGACGAAGCCTATATGAAGCTGCGGCGCTACCTGCGCAACCCGATCACCCTGTTCATCCTGCGCCACTTGCCCTTGGGCACCCGCCATAAGCTGGGGCGCAAATTGCGCAGTGAGAGTCGGGCGCAGACGCGGATGAAGGCCAATGACATTGTGGATGTCACGCCCGAGGAGATTCCGCGGATCATGCAGCAATATGGCGTGAAGACGTTGATCCATGGGCATACCCATCGCCCGGCCATCCACAAGCTGCAGCTTGGTGAGCAGGCGGCCCGGCGCATTGTGCTGGGGGATTGGGATAAACAGGGTTGGGCGTTGCAGGTCGATGAGAACGGGTTTGCCTTGGCACCGTTTGATTTTGTACCGCCGCCGGCTTTGGCGCATGGCTGAAGTTCTCCCCCCCTCACCCCAGCCCTCTCCCCCCTAGGGGGCGAGGGGGAAAGGGAGCCGATCTTCGTGGTTTTCCGGGCCTGAGTTCGACTCGGGTTGTGTTGGAGCCGTTTGATTTGGGGCCGCCGCCGGCTTTCGCGCATGGCTGAAGATCTGCCCCCCTCACCCCAGCCCTCTCCCCCCCTAGGGGGCGAGGGGGAAAGGGAGCCGATCTTCGTGGTTTTCCAGGCCTGAGTTCGACTCGGGTTGTGTTGGAGCCGTTTGATTTGGGGCCGCCGCCGGCTTTGGCGCATGGCTGAAGTTCTACCCCCCTCACCCCAGCCCTCTCCCCCCTAGGGGGCGAGGGGGAAAGGGAGCCGATCTTCGTGGTTTTCCGGGGCTGAGGTCGATTCGGGTTGTGTTGGAGCCGTTTGATTTGGGGCCGCTGCCGGCTTTGGCGCATGGCTGAAGATCGCCCCCCCTCACCCCAGCCCTCTCCCCCTGGGGGGCGAGGGGAAAGGGAGCCGATCTCCAGGGTTTTCCGGGCCTGAGGTCGACTCGGGTTGAGTTGGAGCCGTTTGATTTGGGGCCGCCGCCGGCTTTGGCGCATGGCTGAAGATCTCCCCCCCTCCCCCCAGCCCTCTCCCCTTAGGGGGCGAGGGGAAAGGGAGCCGATCTTCGTGGTTTTCCAGGCCTGAGTTCGACTCGGTTTCTCAGGTCGATGTACCTTGAACTATCAACACGGTCGGCCCCCTCTCCCTCCGGGAGAGGGTTGGGGTGAGGGCCGTCCGTGATGCCAGCGACTCGGCCTGGAAAGAAACGGGACTCTAGAAATCCCGCTTGTAGAAGATGTCGAGCGAACTCGCCACACCACTGGCCGCTTCAACGTAGACCTTTTTGCTCAGCTTGTAGCGCAAGGCAATGGTGCTCGCCGGTTCGAACACGCCGACGCCATAGCGCAGGCTGAGCTTCTCGGAAATATTGCCGCTGGCTACTACGCTGGTTGCGTTACCACTGCCCTCGGTGTCGAGCTCAAAATCCTGGATGCCCAGATTCTTCGCCAGGTCACCCGTCACTCCGGAACTGCCCATCAGCCCTAACCCCAGGGCTGCCTGGGCGAGCATGTTGTTGTCTTCGCCGTTGCTGCTCAGCGGACGCCCCAGCACCAGGTAGGACAAGGCCTGCTCCTGGCTCATCGCCGGTTCCGAGAAGATCTGCGTGGTCGGCTGCTCCGCGCTGCCGCTCAGGCGGATACCGGCAATGATATCGTCGGTCTGGCGAATCGCTTCAACGTCCAGGTACGGCTGGTCGATTGGACCGGCGAACAGCAAACGCGCACGGCGTACGGACAGGCGCTGGCCGTAGGCGCGATAGCGCCCGTCGTTGAGCCACAACTCGCCGCGGGTGTCCATGTTGTCGCCAATGTGCACATGACCCTGCACATTCGCGGTCAGGCCGAACCCGGCAAAGCTCAGTTTGTCCTCACCGACCAACACTTCGATGTCCATCTTCATCGCCAGTGGCGTTTTGCCCTCTTCGGTCTGCTGGCCGACGATAACCGTGTCATCGGAAACCTTGACCGTCGACGGCGGCAATTCGCGAATAATGATGTCTCCTTTGGGCACCAGCACTTTGCCGGCGATGGCCAACTCATCACCTTTCATCGAGATTTTCAGGTCCGGCGCGACTTCGAGCTTGGCGTAGGGCTCGACGCTGACCGGCAGTTGCGAGCCCTTGAGCGCCAGATCCACCACCAGTGCCTGACCCCAGGCAATGTTGCCGTTCAGACTGCCCTGGCCACTCTTGCCGCTTTTCCAGCCGCCGTTCAACTGCACGGTTTCCCCGGCGATGACCGCCTGCAACTGCAAGGCTTTGAGCTCCATCGGCAACTCGGCGCCGGACACCTCGCCGTCACTGAGCTGCAGGCTGCCATTGACCTGCGGCGCCAGCAATCCGCCGGAGATCGTGCCGCTGCCGTTCAAGCGGCCGGTCAGTTTCTCGACCATCGGCACGAACGGCCGCGCTACCGACAGATCCAGCCCGCTCAAACGGAACGATCCGCTCAACGGCTTGTTCTTCGGCAATGGATTGATCTGGGCCAGCACCTGCAACTCGCCAAGTTTGGCCCCGGCGAAGTTGAGCTCAGTGTCGATGCGCTTGGGCGTGAGCTTGCTGGTGAGTTTCAGGGTCTGGTACGGGAAGTCCAGCCACTGGTCCTTTTCCTTCAGGCGCAAGGTGCCGCCGCTGGCATCGACGCTGACCTGGCCGTTCGGGCCGCTGGCTGGCAGGTCCAGTTGCAGATCGGCATTGAGCCGGCCCTGCCAGGCGAAATCCTTGGGCAGCCACTGGGCAAGGCTGTCGATCGGGAATTGCTTGAGGTGATAGCGCAGCTTCGGCTCAGGCATCAGTCGTTGGTCTTCACCGCACAGGCTGGCCTGGCCGGAGGCCCAGCAATGGGCACCGAAGTTGATTTTGCCATCGGCCAGCCGTTCGAGCTTCGCCGGCCCTTGCAGCCTCCAGTCCTGGCCGCCAGCCTGGATATCGCCGCTGGCCAGCCGCCCGCGCCAGTTGCCTTTGTCCAGAGCACCGTCCAGGCCCAGGGCCAGCTTCAATTTCGGGCCTTGCAGATCGAGGCTCAGCTTCTGGTTGTTGATGTCGCCCTGGCCACTGGCGGTCAGCGTGCCAAGGGAGGTGTCACCGAGCTGGATGGCGCTGCCCTTGAGGTCGATTTTCGCCCGTTGCGCACTGTCGAGCGTGGCGTCCAGGTTCAGGCTTTGCAGGCGATTATCCTGAAAGGCCAATTGTGTGCCTTGCAGCCCGAGCTTGCCCTGGGGAGCCTTGAGCGTGCCGGCGACGTCCACCCGGCCATTGATCTGCCCGCGCAATTGCGGCCAAAGCTGGGCGAGCCGCGACAGCTTGATGTCGATCTGGCCGACGAGTTTCTGTTGCAGGCTGCCCTTGCCATTGATGCTGTTGTCACCCAGGCGAATTTGCAGCGCGTTGAGGTTCCATTGCTCACCGCCACCATCAGCCTTGGCTTGCAGGACAGCCGGCTGGCCACGCAATTTGCCCTTGAGATCGAGGTCTGCGCTCAGGCTCAACTTGTCGTTTTTCATCTCGCCTTTACTGCGCAACGGTCCGGCCAGCGTACCGGGCAACTCCGCGACCCAGTAAGCCGGGTTGATCGCTGACAGGTCCAGGGCGGTATCCCAGGCGATACCATCGGCGAATTGCAGATTCAAATGGCCATCAGCCTTGCCCTGCCCGGCCTGCAGCTGAATCTGCTGCAGATAGATTTTGGTCAGGTCGCCTGCGAACGGGCTGGCCAGGCTGAATGCCCCGGCCGGGCCATCCAGCGCGGCATCGAAGTGCCCCAGGTATTTGCCGTCGGTGTAGGACACTTCGCCGTTGAATTTGCGCAGTGCCACTTGCGGCTCGTCGATCAACGGATAGAGGCGGTGCCAAGGGAAATCCAGCCAGTCGATTTTCGCTTCGGCATTCAGACCCTTGCTCCAGTCCAGCGCCCCTGTGAGCTTAAGGCTTTGCTTGTCGTTGGCGGTCAAGTCCAGCGCGGCGATCTGTGCGCCATTGGCGTCGACCCTGCCTTGCAGCGCCAGCGCGACGGGCCCTTCTTCGGCGGGCAGCGTAGCTTTGCCAAGCAGCGCGTAGCCATTTTTCAGGTCACCGGCGCCGCTGAGTTCCAGCTGATTGAGTTGCAGGGTGTCCGGCAGCCCGGCATCGGGCTTGAAGCCATCGGCGGTGATCCGCACCTTGGCCGGCAGATTCTCTACCAGCGGTTGCAGCTCGCCGGTCAGCTGGCCGTTGAGGTAACCAGTGCTGTCAGCCTTGAGATTCAGGGTTTTCAGCAGGTCGCCGTCAAGCTTGAGCGCCAGGTCCCAGGGTGCAGGAGTCGACAGGGTCAGTTTGCCTTCGGCATTCAGCGGCCAGTTGCCGGTGGGCTGCAGCGAGCCGGACAGGTTCAGGCTCAGGTCATCGCGTTGTAAATGCACGGAATCGATCTGCATGCCTTTGTCGGTCCAGTGCGCCGTCAACTGCAGGCCCTTGAGCTGTTCACTGCCGTTGAACACCAGGCTGCCGACCTTGACGTCACCCAGTTCAATGGCCAAGGGTAGCTTCAGCTCCGGGAGGGTCATCGGGCCGGTATCCGGCTCTTGCTCACCCGGCGGAAACTGCAGGCTGACCTGATCGGCCTGCAATTGCTCCAGGCACAGGGTCATGCGCGTCAGGCACAACGGCGACCAGGCAAAGATCACCCGGGTCAGTTCCACCCGACTGCTGTCCTGCTGCCACAACACCCGGTCGGCGCTCCACTGCCCGCCCAGTCGACCCTGAAAGTTCTCGAGGCTCAATCCCGGCACGAATCCCAGTGCCCAGCGGCTGCCCGTTGCCGTGCCCACTACCGTGGCCAGCGTCAAGACGATCAGCATCAACAGCGCCAGGATCGCCAGCAGCGTTACTTGCAAGCCACGTTTCATAAAAGCGTGCGTCACAGCTCGGGCCCCATGGAAAAGTGCAGTCGAATGCCGCCGTCGTCGTCCAGCGCATGGGCCAGGTCGAGGCGGATCGGCCCCACCGGCGATACCCAGCGCACGCCGATACCGACGCCGGTCTTCAGGCTTGGCAGTTCAAGTGTATTGAAGGAGTTACCCTGGTCGACAAAGGTCGCGACCCGCCATTTTTCGGCGACGGAATATTGATACTCGGCGCTGGCCGCGACCATGTAACGGCCACCGATGCGGTCGCCGTCGGAGTTTTCCGGGGACAGGCTCTGATAGTCGTAACCGCGCACGCTCTGATCGCCACCGGCGAAGAAGCGCAGCGACGGCGGTATCGATTTGTAGCCGTTGGTGGCACTGCCGCCGATCTGGGCCCGGCCGAGGAAACGATGCTTGTCGAAGACAGTCGTCAGGCCTTTGACCAGTGCCGTGCCGTACAGCAGGTTGTTATCGGAACCCAGCCCTTCCTTGGCCATTTTGCTTTCGAACTGCAGGCGATAGCCGTTGTGCGGGTCGATGCGGTTGTCACTTTTGAGGTACGAATAACTGACACCGGGCATCAGCAGGGTACTGACGCCCTCGTCATCGCCTAGCTTGTACTCCTCGTTCTGCCACTTGAGCGACACCACTCGCTGCCAGCCGCTGGGTAACTTGCTGTGCCACTCCGGACCGATGGTCAGCAGTTTGCTGCGGGTGTCGGTATCAGCGATTTCTGCATTCTGATAGCCACCGGCAAAACGCAGTTTGTCGGTCAGCGGCGGATCGAGCGGAATGTCGTAGAACAGCCCGACGTTCTGCCGGGGTGCCGAGACTTCGGTTTCCCAGCCATAGCTGTGCCCCTGCGGGTTGACCCAGTGCCGGGTCCAGTTGGCCTTGACCCTGGGACCGACGTCAGTGGAAAAACCCAGGCCGAGGCCCATCGTCCGGGGCTTGCGGGTGTCGAGGTTGACCTCCACCGGAATCACATCGTTCTTCGAGGCAGTCGGTGCGGCGTCGACCCGTACGCTTTCGAAATAACCGCTCGATTGCAGGTTCTGGTTGAGTTCGGCGATCAGCTCCGAGTCATACGGCGTGCCGGCCTTGAACGGCACCATGCGTTGCAGCAGTTCTTCGTCGAACGGAGTATCGCCGGCAAAACTGACATTGCCGAAGGTGTAACGCGGGCCGCTGTCGTAAATCAGTTCGATGTCGGCGACGCCGGCCCGGGGGTCGACCGACAATTTTGAACGGGTGAAATAGCCACTGAAAAAACCATAGCGCGAAGCCTGGTTCTGGATCAGCCGCTTGGCGTCTTCGTAGTGGCCGTGATTGAGCACCGCACCGGATTTGAGCGCATCGCTCCTGGGTACACGAAAGGATTTGAGGGAGGCTGCGGGGCCGTCAATGCGTATGGTGACGTTGCGTAAATGCACCGGCTCGCCGGGGTCGATGTTCAAAACCAGGCGTGGCGTCTTGCCGCCCTTCACTTCGCTGTCGATTTGCGGCTGATAATAACCCAGCGCCTGTGCGGCCTTGCGCGCCTGCTCCTCGGCGCCACGACTGAAGCGCTGCAAGGCTTCTTCGTCACGATCGCCAACGTTGCCGATATAGCCTTCTATATTGGCCTTCAGTTCATCATTGGACGGTTTGATACGCACGTCCAGTTCACTTTGGGCCAGCGCCGCGCAACTGGTCACCAACATCAGTACGCTGCTGGAAAATCTTCCTGGAAACTTCATAGGCGCGGATGCTATCACGAGCTTGGGAGCGCGATAGAGCGTGACTCGCCAAAAAAGTTCGCGGCTTATGCCGTTGCCGAATGTAAAACCTGCGGATTAGGGTGGAAAAAAACGTGTTCGCGAATCGGTCCTATTGCGACCTCGCCGATTTCCTCGTAACCCTGACGCTTATAGAACTCCAGGTAACGTGGATTACCCGTGTCGAGAATCACGCCCTGAGAGTTTTCATCCACCGCGCACCAGTTGTGCACGGCTTGCAGCAGCTGTTCGCCAAAATGCTTGCCCTGAAATTGCGGATGAACCCCCAGCAACGGCAGGACATGCACCGAATCGTTCGGCAAGCAGGCGGCAACATCAGAGTGATATTGCAGGTAGCGACGCGTGCAACGAAAACCGGTACTCAAGACCATGCGCAGGCGCCAGGCCCAGCTTTCAGTGATACCCAGGCGACGTTGCGGCGGCGCAATCAGCGCGATGCCAATCAGGCGGTCGTTAACCAGCAGGCCGATGGCCGGCAGGTCCTGGAGAAAGTGTTGTGTCACCAGTTCACGTATGGTCGCGCGGACCCGCTGCTCATAACCCGGGCGCTCGGCTTCGAACAGGTAGTTGAAGGTTGGTTCGTGTCGATAGGCCTGGTACAGCAGCGAGCGGGCTTCGCGGGAATAGCCGCTGTCGAGCATGTGAATATCGGCGATGGCGGTGGAGGTTTCGGGCATGACGGTCGTTCTCCCCGGTGCAGCTCGAATGGCTGCACTCTTATTGGTACGAGCCTTTGGGTGGCAACACAGTTCCCCCAAAGGTATAGACCAGACTCAGAGATCAGTCAGTCAATCTATAGGTTGGCTGCACTGGCCTCTTCGCGAGCAAGCCCGCTCCCACATTGATCGCGTGACCGCTGAAGATCAAATGTGGGAGCGGGCTTGCTCGCGAAGAGGCCATCACCGCCGCTACACGTATTGCTGGATAAACAGCAATCCCTCCCCCAACACTGGCCCCATTCTCCCATGTCAGCTAGCATCGCCCTTTTGCCAGGACTGCCGACCATGAAGATCGTCTCCTTCAACATCAACGGGCTGCGCGCCCGTCCCCATCAGCTGGCGGCGCTGATCGACAAGCATCAACCCGATGTGATCGGGTTGCAGGAAACCAAGGTCCACGACGAACAGTTCCCGCTGGCCGAGGTTCAGGCGCTGGGTTATCACGTGTACTTCCATGGCCAGAAAGGTCACTACGGCGTCGCCCTGCTCTCGCGCCAGGAACCACTGGCGCTGCACAAAGGTTTTGCCACCGACGAAGAAGACGCCCAGCGGCGCTTTATCTGGGGCACCTTTGCCGACGCCAACGGTGTGCCGATCACCATCATGAACGGCTATTTCCCACAGGGCGAAAGCCGCGACCATCCGACCAAATTCCCGGCCAAGCAACGTTTCTACAATGACTTGCAGCAGTTGCTGGAAAGCCAGTTCAAGAACGACCAGCCGCTGGTGGTGATGGGGGATGTGAACATATCTCCGGAAGACTGCGACATCGGCATCGGTCCGGACAACATGAAGCGCTGGTTGAAAACCGGCAAATGCAGCTTCTTGCCGGAAGAGCGCGAGTGGATGGCACGTCTGAAGAACTGGGGCCTGACCGACAGCTTCCGCCACCTGAACCCGGATGTGACCGACATGTTCAGCTGGTTCGACTATCGCAGTCGCGGCTTCGAAGACCAGCCCAAGCGTGGCCTGCGCATCGACGTGATCCTCGCCTCCCACGGCTTGCTGCCACGGGTCAAGGCTGCAGGGGTGGACTACGAACTGCGCGGCATGGAAAAGCCTTCGGATCATGCGCCGATCTGGCTTGAGTTGAGCTGATCCCTAAAGCCTGCATTAATCTCCTTTGGGAGCGGGCTTGCTCGCGAATGCGGTGTGTCAATCAGCATTAAAGTCGACTGAAACACCGCTTTCGCGAGCAAGCCCGTTCCCACAAAAGACAATCACCGAAAAGTGTCATTTTTCGGAAACCTTACTGACTTAATCTCCCGGCACTTCCTTCCACTTTGAAAGGTGCCGGCATGATGCTGCGCGTGTTGCTCCTGTTGACGTTATGCGCTGGCTTGGCACAAAACGCCTCGGCCAGTGACTTGCCGGTGCCCGATCAAGGGCCGGTGCTGCGCATCCAGGGTTCCAACACCATCGGTGCCGCACTGGGCCCGGCACTGGTCGAAGGACTGCTGCACGAACAAGGCCTGCGCAACATCCACCGCGAAACCGCAGACAACGACAACGAACTGCGCATTGTCGGCGAAACCGCACAGGGTCGCCGGGTGGTGGTGGAAGTCGCCGCCCACGGTTCCAGCACCGGCTTCATCGCCCTGAAAACCGCCAACGCCGACCTCGCCGCCTCGTCACGCCCGATCAAGGACAGCGAACTGGTCGACCTGGAATCCCTTGGTGATCTGAAAAGCCCTGGCGCCGAACAGGTCATCGCCATCGATGGCCTGGCGATCATCCTCCACCCGAAAAATCCGCTGCAACAACTGGACATCGTGCAACTGGCGCGGATTTTCAATGGCGAAGCCAAAACCTGGGAAGAAGTCGGCGGCAGCGGCGGGACCATTCATCTGTATGCGCGCGATGATCAATCCGGTACCTACGACACCTTCAAGGAACTGGTGCTCAGTGGCCGTGGAAAAAACCTGAGTAGCTCAGCAACACGCTTCGAGTCCAGCGAACAGTTGTCCGATGCGGTCAGCAGCGATCCGCAAGGCATCGGTTTTATTGGCCTGCCCTATGTGCGTCAGGCCAAAGCTGTGGCAATTGCCGACGGCCAATCGCAAGCCATGCTGGCGCTCAACAATCTGATCGCCACGGAAGACTACCCATTATCGCGCCGGCTGTTTTTCTACTTGCCGCCGAGAGGGAAAAATCCTTGGGCACAGGCACTGGCGGAGTTCGCCCAAAGTAGTAAAGGCCAGGCGATCGTCGCCGCCAACGGTTTTATCGCGCAGACGGTCCAGGCCATGGCCGTCAGCCCTAATGCGTTGATGCCGGAGGGGTACCAGGCCCTGAGCCGTCACGCCCAGCGCCTGTCGGTGAATTTCCGTTTCGAGGAAGGCAGCGCCAGCCTGGACAACAAGGCCCGACAGGATCTGTCACGGGTGCTCGACTATATAAAGCAGCACGAAAAAACCGATCGAAAGGTGACACTGGTCGGCTTTGGAGACGCCAAGAGCGATCCGGGGCGCGCTGATCTGTTGTCGAAACTGCGGGCCATGGCGGTGCGACGGGAACTGGTGAAAAGCGGTGTGGTATTGCGCGAGATTCGCGGCTTTGGCGCCGAGATGCCGGTGGCGGCCAACAGCGCGGATGAGGGGCGGATCAAGAATCGGCGGGTTGAGGTTTGGGTGTACTGAACACTGCCAAATGTGGCTCGAGGGACCTGCTGTGGCGAGGAGCTTTCTGTGCAAGGGGGCTTGCTGTCTCAAGAAGCTACCTGTGCAAAGGCTTTTCTGTGGCGAGGGGGCTTGCCCCCGCTGGGCTGCGCAGCAGCCCTTAAAACATAGCACGCGGTTTATTTGTAAAACCGCGCTGGTGGTTATGGGGGGGGTGGCTTCGCCACCCAACGGGGGCAAGCCCCCTCGCCACAGGCAAGCCCACTCGCCACAGGTAGCCCCCTCGCCACAGGCAAGCCCCCTCGCCACAAGGTAGCCCGCTCGCCACAGCCGGTGATCAGCACAGAACTTGTGTTGATCAATGCTCGCTACGCATCATCTCTTTGGGCACATATTTGCCGATCTCGAATTTTCCGATCGCTGCGCGATGCACTTCGTCCGGGCCGTCGGCCAGACGCAGGGTGCGCTGCATGGCGTACATGTAGGCCAGCGGGAAATCGTTGGAAACCCCTGCCCCGCCATGAATCTGGATCGCCCGGTCGATCACTCGCAGTGCCACGTTTGGCGCTACGACCTTGATCTGCGCAATTTCGCTCTTGGCCACTTTGTTGCCGACAGTGTCCATCATGTAGGCCGCTTTCAAGGTCAACAGGCGAGCCATGTCGATTTCCATGCGCGAGTCGGCAATCTTGTCGATGTTACCGCCCAGGCGTGCCAGCGGCTTGCCGAATGCGGTACGGCTGACCGAGCGTTTGCACATCAGTTCCAGCGCACGCTCGGCCATGCCGACCGAGCGCATGCAGTGGTGAATCCGGCCCGGGCCAAGGCGACCCTGGGCGATTTCGAAGCCGCGTCCTTCGCCCAGCAGGACGTTTTCGTACGGCACCCGGACGTTTTCGAACAGCACCTCGGCGTGGCCATGCGGCGCATCGTCGTAGCCGAACACCGGCAGCGGTCGCACGATCTTCACGCCGGGAGTGTCCACCGGCACGAGGATCATCGAGTGCTGCGCATGGCGCGGCGCGTCAGGATTGCTCAGGCCCATGAATATCATGATCTTGCAGCGCGGGTCGCAGGCGCCGGAAGTCCACCATTTCTTGCCGTTGATCACCCACTCGTCGCCATCGCGCACGGCGCGGGCGGCCATGTTGGTGGCGTCAGAGGACGCAACGTCTGGCTCGGTCATGGCGAATGCCGAACGGATCTCGCCACGCAGCAGTGGCTCGAGCCAGCGTTGCTTCTGTTCTTCGTTGGCGTAACGCACCAGCACTTCCATGTTGCCGGTGTCTGGAGCCGAACAGTTGAACGGCTCAGGTCCCAGCAGCGAGCGCCCCATGATTTCCGCCAACGGCGCGTATTCGAGGTTGCTCAGGCCGGCGCCGAGTTCGGACTCAGGCAGAAACAAATTCCACAGGCCTTCTGCCTTGGCCTTGAGTTTGAGTTCTTCCATGATCGCAGTCGGCTGCCAGCGATCACCCTCTGCGACCTGGCGCTCGAACACGGCTTCAGCCGGATAAACGTAGGTGTCCATGAACGCAGTCACGCGCTCACGCAGTTCCTGAACCTTGGGCGAATAAGCGAAATCCATGAGCAAGATACCTTCTTGGGGGAGGTTGTTTAGATCATGCAATCGATGCTAGAACAGCCATGAAAATTTACCTAGCCTATTCTCAGCGTGTATAAACATTCATCACCGATATATGATCGGCTTATCGCCAAGGCCCTCGGGTCACGTAAAGAAACCTTGATAACAAGAGCGCAGCGCAATGAATCTGAGCAAGGTCGACCTCAACCTTTTCATCGTCTTCGACGCGATCTACACCGAAGCCAACCTGACCCGCGCCGGACAGATTGTCGGCATTACCCAACCGGCCGTGTCGAACGCCCTGGCCCGCCTGCGCGAGACCTTCAACGACCCGTTGTTCGTGCGCACCGCCCAAGGCATGGTGCCCACGCCCATGGCCCAGAACATCATAGGCCCGGTGCGCAACGCGCTCTCGCTGCTGCGCGTATCAGTGCAGGAAAGCCGCATTTTCAACCCGCTGCAGGCGGCCAAGACCTACCGCATCAGCATGACCGACCTCACTGAAGCGGTGATCCTGCCACCGCTGTTCCAGCGCCTGCGCCGCCTGGCGCCGACGGTGATCATCGAGAGTTTCCTGTCCAAGCGCCGGGAAACCACCAAGGAGCTGGCCGCTGGTCGACTCGACTTCGCCGTGGATGCACCGCTCAACACCGATCCGCAGGTGCGCCATGTCAAGTTGATGGAAGACCGCTATGTGTGCGCCATGCGCAAGGGGCACCCGCTGGCGGGCAAAGAGAAATTCACCCTCGATGATTATCTGGGGCTGACCCATGTTCATATTTCCAGTCGCCGCAGCGGCCTGGGCTATGTCGACCTGGCGCTGGGCAAGATGGGTATCCAGCGCAAGATCGCCCTGCGTTCCCAACACTATCTGATGGCGTCCCAGGTGTTGCAGCAGACGGACATGGTCATGACCGTGCCGGAGCGGTTTGCCCGCCGCAATGATCTGCATGCCTTTTATCTACCGGTCAACGATGTACCGCCCGTGGAAACCCACCTCTACTGGCATGAAAGCACCGATCAGGACCCGGCCAACCGCTGGATGCGTGAGCAGATGATCGAGTTGTGCCAGCAGGTGACGGCGCAGGAGAAAAAGCTCGAGAAAGTGTAGGAATAGATACCGGGTTGCTCCTATCGCGAGCAGGCTCGGTCCCACAGGGATACTTGTAATACACAGATTGTGTGCACAATGAATATCCATTGTGTGAGCGAGCCTGCTCGCGATGGAGCCAGCAAGAGCAGCAAAAAAACCTGCCGCTTGACGTAAACGTCAACCTGCCATTAGCTTAGCGCCATGACCTTTTGCGAGCGCGTCCATGAGCAGCCAGACCTACAGTATTTCCGACCTCGCCCGCGAGCTCGACATCACCACCCGGGCCATTCGCTTTTATGAAGAGCAAGGTTTGCTCAGCCCCGAACGCCGTGGTCAGGAACGTATTTATTCGCCCCGCGACAAGGTCAGCCTGAAGCTGATCCTGCGGGGCAAGCGCATTGGCTTCTCGCTGGCCGAATGCCGAGAGCTGATCGAGCTCTATGACCCGTCCAGCGGTAACACCAAGCAACTGCACAGCATGCTGGCGAAAATCAGCGAGCGCCGCGAGCAGCTTGAGCAGCAGTTGCTGGACATCGAACAGATGAAACTGGAACTCGATACTGCGCAAGAGCGCTGCGTGCAGGCGCTGGAGCAAACCATCGAAAACCAGCAAGCGGTCCAGTAAGCCAGCACGACCCACTGCGAGAGCGAGCCTTTGTGGCGAGGGGGCTTGCCCCCGTTGGGTCGCGGAGCGGCCCCAGAAAATGGGACTGCTGCGCAGTCCAACGGGGGCAAGCCCCCTCGCCACAAAAGCTTGGTCCTACAAGGTTCTCTCTGTATTCAGACAATCACACAGGTCCAATCCCATGTCCCTCCCCACCCACGTACGCATTGTCGAAGTCGGTCCCCGCGACGGCCTGCAAAACGAAGCCCAACCCATCAGCGTTACCGATAAGGTGCAACTGGTGGACGCACTGACGGCTGCCGGGCTTGGCTATATAGAAGTCGGCAGTTTCGTGTCCCCAAAGTGGGTGCCGCAGATGGCCGGTTCCGCTGAAGTCTTCGCGCAGATCCAGCGCAAACCCGGAGTGGTGTACGGCGCGCTCGCGCCCAACCTGCGCGGTTTTGAAGACGCTCTCGCCGCCGGGGTCAAGGAGGTTGCGGTGTTTGCGGCGGCATCCGAAGCGTTTTCCCAGCGCAACATCAATTGCTCAATCAGCGAAAGCCTGGCGCGCTTCGTGCCAATCATGGACGCTGCCAGACAACACGGCGTGAGTGTGCGTGGTTATGTGTCCTGTGTGCTGGGTTGCCCCTATGAAGGCGAAGTCTCGCCGCAGCAGGTAGCGCTGGTGGCCCGCGAGCTCTATGCCATGGGCTGCTATGAAGTCTCTCTGGGTGACACCATCGGCACCGGCACCGCAGGTGCCACCCGCAAGATGTTTGACGCGGTCACCGCCGAGGTACCCCGGGACAAACTGGCCGGACATTTCCACGACACCTATGGCCAGGCAGTAGCCAACATCTACGCCAGCCTGCTGGAAGGGATCGCCGTGTTCGACAGTTCCATCGCCGGCCTCGGTGGTTGCCCATACGCCAAGGGCGCCAGCGGTAACGTCGCCACCGAAGACGTGGTGTATCTGCTCAATGGCCTGGGTATCGAAACCGGCATCGACCTGGACGCCCTGGTGCTCGCCGGTCAGCAAATCTGCACTGTATTGGGCCGACCTACAGGTTCCCGTGTGGCCCGGGCCCGTAGCGCGCAATAAGTGTGGGTAGTGTGTCCGGGTGTTACCCCACGGACATAAATGTGGGGCGCAATCGAGTAACACGGAAACAAATTCTCAGGTTTTGCCCGCAACAAAAACCCTCACAAAATGATAAAGCATTGATTTTAAAGGGTTTTAAAAAGTTGGCACGGGTCCTGCTATCTCTATGGCATAACAAGAACAAAAAAATTGCGGCAAACCCAATAAAAATAAGACGTAACGACTCTGACATAACAAGAACAACACGACAGAGACGCAGCTAACAGATTTTTTTGGAGAAGGTGTGCTTTTCAGGGTGCTTTTCGGAGCAACCCGCAACCGGGCAGAGAACAATAAAACTACCTTCAGGTAGCTCCCGAATCGGTTGGATCGCTAAGCGAAAAAGCAGATCAGCGCTCAAAAAAATACGTTTGCTCTTGATCCTGAATGGGGATCGCCAAAAAACAGCGGTAAAGGGTCACGGTCACCAAAAACAACAACAGACCAACCCTCAATAATAAAAAAAGAGCACGCGCAACGACAAATTAAAGGGGAGCTTCGGCTCCCCTTTGTGCTGTCTGCGATTTGAAATTCTTGATCCGTAGGAGCTGACTTGCTGGCGATGAACGATGACGCGATCTGACTGATGGACTGCGGCGCCTGCATCGCCAGCAAGCCGGCTCCTACAGCTTCGCGTTGAGCTGCGCGATGCTGATCTCGCGCATGCGGAACTTCTGGATCTTGCCGGTCACGGTCATCGGAAACTCATCGACGAACTTGAAGTAACGCGGCGTCTTGAAGTGCGCGATGCGCTCCTTGCACCAGGCCTGCAGCTCCTGCTCGGTAGCGCTGTGGCCGGGGTGGAACTTGATCCAGGCGACGATCTCCTCGCCGTAACGCGAACATGGAATACCAATCACCTGCACGTCGGCCACGGCCGGGTGGGTAAAAAAGAACTCTTCGAGCTCGCGCGGATAAACGTTTTCACCACCACGGATGATCATGTCCTTGTTACGCCCGGCAATGCACACGTAACCCTCGTCGTTCATGCTCGCCAGGTCGCCGGTGTGCATCCAGCCGGCCTGATCGATCGCTAGCGCGGTACCTTCGGGGTTGTTCCAGTAGCCGAGCATCACGCTGTAACCGCGGGTGCACAGCTCACCGATGGTGCCACGGGGGACCAGGTTGCCCGCCTCGTCGATGATCTTGCTTTCCAGTTGCGGCTGAGTCCGGCCGACCGTGGTCACGCGCAGTTCCAGTTCGTCCGCAGGACCGGTCTGCAACGACACCGGACTGGTTTCCGTCATGCCGTAGGCGATCTGCACTTCGTTCATGTGCATTTCGCTGATGACCCGGCGCATCACTTCGATGGGGCACGTCGCGCCCGCCATGATCCCGGTCCGCAGAGTCGACAGATCAATCCCGGCGCGTTGTGGCTGGTCGAGCATGGCGATGAACATGGTCGGAACGCCATATAACGCAGTGGCCTTTTCTTCGGCGACGGTGCTCAGGGTCAGCAGCGGATCGAAGGCGTCACTGGGATAAATCATGGTGCTGCCATGGGTGATGCAACCGAGGTTGCCCATGACCATGCCGAAGCAGTGATACAGCGGCACCGGGATCACCAGGCGATCAGCGGCGGTCAGGCCAAGGCTTTCGCCGACCATGTAACCGTTGTTGAGAATGTTGTAGTGACTCAGGGTCGCGCCCTTGGGGAACCCGGTGGTGCCGGAGGTGTACTGGATGTTCACGGGCTGATCGAAGTGCAGGCTGGCCTGGCGTTCGTGCAATTGCTCCAAGGATACGCTGCCGGCCAGATCGGCAAGCTGCGACCAAGGCAGGAAGCCCGACGGTGGTTGCGCACCCAGGCTGATGACCCCGCGCAGGTCCGGCAGACGCTCGCTGTGCAGTTTGCCGATGGATTGCCCGGCCAGTTCCGGTACCAGGCCTTGCAGCATCGCATGATAGTCCGAGGTTTTGAACGCACCGGCGCAGACCAGCCACTGACAACCGGATTGCTTGAGGACGTACTCGAGTTCGCAGCTGCGGTAGGCGGGATTGATGTTGACCAGGATCACGCCGATTTTCGCCGTGGCGATCTGCGTAATGCACCACTGGGCACAGTTCGGAGCCCAGATGCCGAGACGGTCACCGGCCTGCAACCCCAGGGCCAGCAACGCCCTGGCATGCAAATCTGCCGCTTCCGCCAGTTGCCGCCAGGTGTAGCGCAGCTGTTGATGGCGCACTACCAGCGCTTCCCCGTCCGGGTACTGCGCGACCGTATTGTCGAACGCCTGGCCTATGGTCATCGCCAGCAAGGCTTTGTCCTGGGAACCGCGGGTATAGCTGCGTTGCGGGCTTGCAGTGAGTTGATCCATGACGACCCCTATTGTCTTTATTAATGGGCTACCGGCGGACACCTGTGGGAGCAACCTTGGTTAGAGAGCCTACTGAGATGAGGGGCTTGTCTGTGGCAAGCCCCCTCTCCACAGCAAGCCCCCTCTCCACAGCAAGCCCCCTCTCCACAGCAAGCCCCCTCACCACAGGTCGCTCCCACAGAGCAGGACCGCGCTCTATCTTGAACTGGCTCTACTCTCGCTCAAGTTGACGTTAACGTAAAGGGCGATTGACAGCCATTCGACACAGGTTTACGTTAACGTAAAGGTGAGAGGTAGATCACTGCCCTCCCCGCCCTACAAAAAAGCCAAAAAGGTGCCCCATGAGCTACCCATCCCTGAATTTTGCCCTCGGTGAAACCATCGACATGCTGCGCGATCAGGTTCAGTCCTTCGTCGCCAAAGAGATCGCTCCGCGCGCCGCTCAGATCGACATCGATAACCTGTTCCCCGCTGACCTGTGGCGTAAATTCGGCGACATGGGCCTGTTGGGTATCACCGTGCCGGAAGAGTACGGCGGTGCCGGCCTGGGTTACCTGGCGCACGTGGTCGCGATGGAAGAAATCAGCCGTGGCTCGGCCTCGGTGGCGTTGTCCTATGGCGCCCACTCGAACCTGTGCGTCAACCAGATCAACCGTAACGGCAATCACGAGCAGAAAAGCAAATACCTGCCGAAGCTGATCAGCGGCGAGCACATCGGCGCCCTGGCCATGAGCGAACCCAACGCCGGTTCCGACGTGGTATCGATGAAGCTGCGCGCCGACAAACGCGGCGACCACTATGTACTCAACGGCAGCAAGACCTGGATCACCAACGGTCCGGACGCCAACACCTACGTGATCTACGCCAAGACCGACCTGGAAAAGGGTCCTCATGGCATCACCGCCTTCATCGTCGAGCGCGACTGGAAAGGCTTCAGCCGCAGCAACAAATTCGACAAGCTCGGCATGCGCGGCTCGAACACCTGCGAACTGTTTTTCGACGACGTCGAGGTGCCGCAGGAAAACATCCTCGGCGTGCTCAACGGCGGCGTCAAAGTACTGATGAGCGGTCTCGATTACGAGCGCGTGGTGCTCTCGGGCGGCCCGACCGGGATCATGCAGGCCTGTATGGACCTGATCGTGCCGTACATCCACGATCGCAAGCAGTTCGGCCAGAGCATCGGCGAATTCCAGCTGATCCAGGGCAAAGTCGCCGACATGTACACCCAGCTCAACGCCAGCCGCGCCTACCTGTACGCAGTGGCCCAGGCTTGCGAGCGCGGCGAAACCACGCGCAAGGACGCCGCCGGCGTAATCCTCTACAGCGCTGAACGTGCCACGCAGATGGCCCTCGACGCCATCCAGATTCTCGGTGGCAACGGCTACATCAACGAATTCCCGGCCGGCCGCCTGTTGCGCGACGCCAAGCTGTACGAAATCGGCGCGGGAACCAGTGAGATCCGCCGTATGTTGATCGGACGCGAACTGTTCAACGAAACCCGCTAATCGGAGCTGCTCATGGCTACCCTGCATACCCAGCTCAATCCCCGGTCAGCGGAGTTCGCGGCCAACAGCGCGGCGATGCTCAAACAGGTCGAGGCCTTGCACACCCTGCTCGCCCAAGTGGCGCAAGGTGGCGGCCCGAAAGCGCAAGAACGCCACACTTCGCGAGGCAAACTGCTGCCCCGTGAACGCATCAATCGTCTGCTGGATCCGGGTTCGCCCTTTCTCGAGATCAGCCAATTGGCAGCGTATGAGGTTTACGGCGAAGACGTTCCCGCCGCTGGCGTGATTGCCGGGATCGGCCGCGTGGAAGGCGTTGAGTGCATGATCGTCGCCAACGACGCCACGGTAAAAGGCGGCTCGTATTACCCGCTGACCGTGAAAAAGCACCTGCGCGCCCAGACCATCGCCCAGCAGAATCGCTTGCCGTGCATCTACCTGGTGGACTCCGGCGGCGCCAACTTGCCGCGCCAGGACGAAGTATTCCCGGACCGCGAGCACTTTGGCCGGATCTTCTTCAACCAGGCCAACATGAGCGCCATGGGTATCCCGCAGATCGCCGTGGTCATGGGCTCCTGCACCGCCGGTGGCGCTTACGTACCGGCCATGGCCGACGAAGCGATCATGGTGCGTAACCAGGCGACGATTTTCCTGGCCGGCCCGCCGCTGGTGAAAGCGGCGACCGGTGAAGTGGTCAGCGCCGAAGACCTTGGCGGGGCCGACGTGCACTGCAAGGTTTCCGGGGTGGCCGACCATTATGCAGAGAGCGACGAACACGCCCTCGCTATCGCTCGGCGCAGCGTCGCCAACCTCAACTGGCGCAAGCTCGGTGAAGTGCAGCAGCGCGCGCCCATTGCACCGCTGTACAGCAGCGACGAGTTGTATGGCGTGGTGTCGGCCGACGCCAAGCAACCGTTCGACGTACGCGAAGTCATCGCGCGACTGGTGGACGGTTCGGTGTTCGATGAATTCAAAGCACTGTTTGGCACCACCCTGGTGTGCGGGTTCGCCTGGCTGCACGGCTACCCGATCGCCATCCTCGCCAACAACGGCATTCTCTTCGCTGAAGCTGCGCAGAAAGGTGCGCATTTTATCGAACTGGCCTGCCAGCGCGGCATCCCCTTGCTGTTCCTGCAAAACATCACCGGGTTCATGGTCGGCCAGAAGTACGAAGCCGGTGGCATCGCCAAGCATGGCGCCAAGCTGGTGACCGCCGTGGCCTGTGCCAAGGTACCGAAATTCACCGTGATCATCGGCGGCAGCTTCGGCGCCGGCAACTACGGTATGTGTGGCCGGGCTTACGATCCGCGCTTCCTGTGGATGTGGCCCAATGCTCGCATCGGTGTAATGGGCGCCGAACAGGCCGCCGGCGTCCTGGTGCAGGTCAAGCGCGAGCAGGCCGAACGCAGTGGCCAGGGTTTCAGCGCCGAGCAGGAAAACGAGATCAAGCAACCGATCCTCGACCAGTACGAAGAACAGGGCCACCCCTACTACTCAAGCGCGCGTTTGTGGGACGACGGTGTCATCGACCCGGCACAGACCCGCGACGTACTGGCCCTGGCCTTGTCGGCGTCGTTGAACGCGCCAGTCGAACCGAGCCGCTTCGGCGTGTTCCGGATGTGATTTTCTGTGGGAGCGGGCTTGTGTGGCGAGGGGGCTTGCCCCCGTTCGATTGCGCAGCAGTCGTAAAACTGCACAACCCCGCTCCCACAAGGACCGTGGAGACGGAAGAACATGAGCGACTTCAATACGCTGGAACTGCTGACCGACCCTCGGGGTTTCGCCACCCTGTGGCTCAGCCGTGAAGAAAAGAACAACGCCTTCAACGCCGAAATGATCCGCGAGCTGATCCTCGCCCTCGACCAAGTAGCGAGCGATTCCAGTTTACGTTTCCTGTTGCTGCGCGGTCGCGGCAAGCATTTCAGTGCCGGCGCCGACCTGGCCTGGATGCAGCAATCGGCTGAACTCGATTACGCCACCAACCTCGATGACGCCCGGGAACTGGCGGAGTTGATGTATAACCTGGCCAAACTGAAGATCCCGACCATGGCCGTCGTGCAAGGCGCAGCCTTTGGCGGCGCGCTGGGCCTGATCAGTTGTTGCGACATGGCCATTGGTAGCGATGACGCACAGTTCTGCCTGTCGGAAGTGCGCATCGGCCTGGCGCCAGCGGTGATCAGCCCGTTCGTGGTGCAAGCCATCGGCGAGCGCGCGACCCGTCGTTATGCATTGACCGCCGAACGCTTCGGCGGGCAGCGGGCACGGGAAATCGGTTTGTTGTCGCAGAGCTACGCCGGTGCCGAGCTGGAACAGAACGTCGAGCAGTGGATCGACAATCTGCTACTCAACAGTCCGGCCGCGATGCGCGCCAGCAAGGACCTGTTGCGCGAAGTCGGCGACGGCTCACTGACCCCCGCATTGCGCCGCTACACCGAAAACGCCATCGCCTGCATCCGCGTCAGTCCCGAAGGCCAGGAAGGCCTGCGCGCCTTCCTGCAAAAACGGCCGCCGAGCTGGCAGGCACCCACCACCACCAAGGAGCCGCGTTGATGAGCGCACCTGTCCTCACCACTCTGCTGGTGGCCAACCGCGGCGAAATCGCTTGTCGGGTGATGCGTACCGCCAAGGCCCTGGGGCTGACCACCGTGGCCGTGCACAGCGCCACTGACCGTGACGCCCGCCACAGCCGTGAAGCCGATATTCGCGTCGACCTGGGCGGCAGCAAGGCCGCCGACAGCTACCTGCAAATCGACAAACTGATCGCTGCGGCAAAGGCCAGTGGCGCCCAGGCCATTCACCCCGGCTACGGCTTTCTGTCGGAGAACGCAGGCTTTGCCCGCGCCATCGAAAACGCCGGCCTGATCTTCCTCGGCCCGCCCGCCTCGGCCATCGACGCCATGGGCAGCAAGTCCGCGGCCAAGGCCTTGATGGAAACCGCCGGCGTACCGCTGGTGCCCGGCTACCACGGCGAAGCCCAGGACCTGGAAACGTTCCGTGCGGCCTGCGAACGCATCGGCTATCCAGTGCTGCTCAAGGCCACGGCCGGGGGCGGTGGCAAGGGCATGAAAGTGGTCGAGGACGTCAGCCAGCTGGCTGAAGCCCTGGCCTCGGCCCAGCGTGAAGCGCAGTCGTCCTTCGGTGACTCGCGGATGCTGGTGGAGAAGTACCTGCTCAAACCGCGCCACGTGGAGATCCAGGTCTTCGCCGATCAGCACGGCAACTGCCTGTACCTCAACGAACGGGACTGCTCGATCCAGCGTCGCCACCAGAAAGTCGTCGAAGAAGCACCGGCGCCAGGCCTGAGCCAGGAACTGCGCCGCGCCATGGGCGAAGCCGCCGTGCGCTCGGCCCAGGCCATCGGCTACGTCGGTGCAGGCACCGTCGAGTTTCTGTTGGACGCCCGCGGTGAATTCTTCTTCATGGAGATGAACACACGCCTGCAGGTCGAGCACCCGGTCACCGAAGCCATCACCGGCCTCGACCTGGTGGCCTGGCAGATTCGTGTGGCTCGCGGCGAGGCATTGCCGATGACCCAGGACCAGGTGCCGCTGATCGGCCACGCGATCGAAGTACGGCTGTATGCCGAAGACCCGGGCAACGATTTCTTGCCCGCAACCGGACGCCTGGATTTGTATCGTGAATCTGCCGAAGGGCCAGGGCGCCGGGTCGACAGCGGTGTAGAAGAAGGCGACGAAATCTCGCCGTTCTACGACCCGATGCTCGGCAAATTGATTGCCTGGGGCGAGGACCGTGAACAGGCGCGTCTGCGCCTGTTGAGCATGCTCGACGAATTCGCCATTGGCGGTCTGAAGACCAACATCAACTTCCTGCGCCGCATCATCGCTCACCCGGCGTTTGCCGCTGCCGAACTCGATACCGGGTTCATCCCGCGCTACCACGAACAGCTGTTGCCGGCCCCGTCCGAGCTCGGCGAAGACTTCTGGCAGGCGGCCGCCCAGGCGTTTGCCCAGAGCCAGCCGCACGCAACCCGAACCGATGACCCGAGTTCGCCGTGGGCCGCTCGCAGCGGCCTGCGTGTCGGACTGCCGCGGGAAGTCACCCTGCACCTGAGCTGCGAAGGCCAGGACCGGGCGCTGACCCTGGGTGCCACGGATGCTCACAGTGCCAGGCTCTCAGGCGACTACCTGACGACTGAGCACAATGGCGTACGTCGCCAGCATCGCGCCATTCGCAGCGGCGACGCCGTGTATCTGCAATGGCAGGGCGAACTGCGCCGCATCGAGTCCTACGACCCGATCAGCGCCGTCGAAGCCAGCCACAGCCATCAGGGCGGCCTGACCGCGCCGATGAACGGCAGCATCGTGCGGGTGCTGGTGGAGGCCGGGCAAACCGTGGAAGCCGGGGCGCAGTTGGTGGTGCTGGAAGCGATGAAGATGGAGCACAGCATCCGCGCGCCCCATGCCGGGGTGATCAAGGCGCTGTATTGCCAGGAAGGCGAGATGGTCAGCGAAGGCAGCGCACTGGTCGAACTGGAGGAAGCCTGAAATGAAGATCGGTCCTACGCCTTGCGAGGACCGATCTGATCAGAATTTGGCGGTTGCCTGAACCACTACGCCGATGATTCGGCACTCGTCGTGGTACAAGGCTTTCGGATACGTCGGATTGAGCGGGACCAGGTAACGCTGCCCGCCCTCTTCGATCAGCTTGCGAAAGGTCGCCTCGGGGCAGTCGGGCCACTGCGCAATGACCAGTTTTCCCGGCACCGCCGCCACTGCCGGATCCACCAGAATCATCATGCCTTCGGCAATGCTGATGCCACAGGGTGCGGTCATCGCATCCCCTGTCACTGTCAGCCAGAATGCTGCGCCCCGGGCGTGGTAATCGGACAACTCGAAACGCCCCGTGTCATAGACCGCGGTGTCGCCGTCGCGCACTTCGACAGGTTCGCGCCAGTCACTGACCGGGTAACGGAAATACGGGTTGTACTTTTGTGTCAGAGGGATTTCGTCGTCCTTGGATGCCTGCGGTTCCTTGATCACCAGGGCGACCTCGAGAAACCCCAGGCCCAGCGCCTGCAGGACACGATTCATGTCATCGATGCCCGGCTCACGACGTTTGTTAAGCCAATGACCAATGCCGCCCTGGGACATCCCGAGGCGTTCGGCGAGTATTTCCTGGGTGATTTTGAGTTCACCCATCTTGGCCTTGACCAATTCAATCCATTTATCCATGTGCGGCACGATACGTGGGCGTCTCCGGCCATCAAAACACAAATTGTAGTATTTAAATTATCGTCACAAATACAGATCGTACTAACATGAATTCACGGATCTGAATTCATCACGGAGTTTGCCATCATCATGGAACACCCTGCCAACGACCTGCCAGACATGCAAATCGACACCACCCTGACCTCGCCGCAAGGCTCTGCCGCAGCACAACGAGCGCTGGACTATTACTTGAAACCAACAGTTTCCGAGGCGGTGGTCGAGACGCGCTTCTTCGATGTGAGCCGCAACGTCAGCAGTGAAGAGGCATTGGTCCATGCTTCAGACCTGTTGCGCTGTGCCGCGGCCACCGCGTTCGAATCGGCCAGCCATCTGCAAGGCGCCATCCGCGACCTGGCGTTTTCGACCGTGCACATGATCGACATGGCCAAGGCCCTGGTGGATCGTTCTCTGGAAGGACGCTGAAGCGCGGACGAAAATACGGGAGGGCGGAAGAGAATTTTCCCGCACGGATAAAAATGCTTGACCTACAAACGATAATGATTATTATTACATCTACTGATCGCGAGATCAGTCGATGGACCAGGTGACCTTAGGTCGGTCTCCTGGACTATCTCCTCATCAGGCTAATCACGGTTTTTGACCCGGCTTTTTGCCGGGTCTTTTTTTGCCAGTTAATCTGGCTTTGGCTTCAGGCTAATGAAGTCTTTGGGGGGCCGCTAATTGAATGGCGCCGATGATGGCAAAAGAATGGCCGATGGCAATAGAAGCCCGGCACCACTGGATCAAACCAACGACGAATAGCACTTGAGAATCAATTGCATAGTCTCTAAGCTGCGCCGGCGTCATGGAGGACGCCCCCACTGCTCCACCCCATAAATTCCCTCGGTTTCACCCAAGCCTTGCGTGTAAAGTAGCCACCATAAAATCATATTCAGGAACCGATTATGACCGTGGCGAAATCCTCCTTCGACATCAGTGCCAACTTCGACAGCGGCAACATTGAAGTGCTGGATATCAGCAATCCGCTGCAGGCATTGCTGGCCATCAAACCCGATACCCGCAGTCAGCATTTCCAGTGGTTCCACTTCAAGGCCAGCGGCCTGCATGTCGGCCAGGAACACTGGTTTCGCCTGAACAACGCCAGTCGATCCTCGTATAACAAAGCCTGGGATGGTTATCAGGCAGTCGCGTCCTACGACCACGTCAACTGGTTCCGCGTACCGACCATCTTCGAGGGCGACTGCCTGCGTTTCAGCCTTGAAACCACTGCCACTCATGCCTGGTTCGCCTATTTCGAACCCTATAGCCGTGGTCGCCACGACTGGCTGATCGAGCAGGCCCAGACCAAGGCCGGCACCGAACTGCTGGCGACCGGCAAGAGCGTCGAGGGGCGGGATATCCAGTTGCTGCGCAAAGGCACCGGGGCCGAAGGCCGACGCAAGGTGTGGATGATTGCCCAACAGCATCCGGGCGAACACATGGCCGAATGGTTCATGGAAGGGGTGATCGAACGCCTGGAGCAGCACGACGACCCGGTACTGAACAAGCTGCTGGCCAGCGCCGACCTGTACCTGGTGCCAAACATGAATCCGGACGGTGCGTTCCACGGTCATCTGCGCACCAACGCCATGGGCCAGGACCTGAACCGGGCCTGGCAGAGCGCCAGCCAGGAGATCAGCCCGGAAGTCCTGTTCGTACAGCAGCAAATGGAACAGTACGGAGTCGACCTGTTCCTCGACATCCATGGCGATGAGGAAATCCCTTACGTGTTCACCGCCGGTTGCGAAGGCAACCCGGGCTACACGCCACGGATTGAAAAACTCGAAGAGCACTTCCGCAGCCACCTGAAGCACCTGACCAAGGACTTCCAGAGCAAATACGGTTACACCCGGGACGAACCGGGTAAAGCCAACATGACCCTGGCCTGCAACAGCGTCGGCGAGAAGTTCGACTGCCTGTCGTTGACCCTGGAAATGCCCTTCAAGGACAACAATGATTCGCCCAATACCTTGACGGGATGGTCGGGCAAGCGCTCCAAACAGTTGGGCAAGGACGTGTTGACCACCGTGGCTGACATGGTCGATACCCTGCGCTGATTCACCTCGATGGTCGCACCGGCCACTGCGGTCTGATCGAACTGGATGCGTCCTGATGATCACCGTAGGAGCCGGCTTGCTGGCGATAGAGGCATGAGTGTTTCGTACGTCTCAGGCCCATCGCCGGCAAGTCGGATCGCCGCACCGCAGCTCCCACAGGATCGCGTAGGGGTCAGGTGCGATCCCTGCCCCGCAGCATACTGTCCAGCACTTCATCCCGCCGTACCCAACCGTGGAACAACGCCGCCGCCAGGTGCAGCAGCACGGTCAGGAACAACAGATACGCCAGATAGCCGTGGGACTTGCGCAGGAAGGCAAATACCTGGGCATTGGCCGGCACAATCGACGGCAACTGCAGCGAGTTGCTGAGCATCACCGGCTCGCCAGACGCGGAAATCATCGTCCAGCCCAACAGGGGTATGACCAGCATCAAGGCGTACAGCAACACATGCGACGCCTTGGCCGCCAATACTTGCCACCCCGGCAAATCTGCCGGCAGCGGTGGCTGCGTGGTGGAGAAGCGCACCACCAGGCGCACGATCACCAACAGCAAAATGGCCACGCCCAGGGGTTTGTGCAGGTGGATCAGCCATTCATGACGTTCGGAAACCGAGGCAACCATGCCCGCGCCGATAAATAGCATGGCGATGATCATCAGCGCCATAAGCCAGTGCAGCAGGCGCGCCAGCGGTGCGAAGTGGTTAGGTTGAGTGCTCATTGCCGGGTCTCCTGTTTGGCGGCGGGCAATTGGCTGACTTCGCTGGTGCGACGCAGGTAGGAATTGGAGTAGCCGGCTGAACGAGCCGCGAGCAACGGGTCGTCGGACCCTTCGATACCGGCGGGCAGTACCAAGGGGTCGTAGTTGATGTCACGGCATTCGCCGTTGAGTTGTGCCTGGGCTTTCTCAAGCACCAGGGTGCCGGCGTTCAATACCTTGCGCCCCTCAGGCCAGGCCTTGCTGGCGTCATTGACCGGGTCGCCGGGGTTGGCCAGGGTAATGTTCAACTGCCAGCGCAACGGCCCCGCGGCGATTCGCTGAACCAGATCTTTCTCGAGAAAATCGCCCCCTTGCGGTGCCGTCGCCCCCGCCGCATCCTGCGCCACCGGCACCATGCTCCAGCGCACGGCCTGCTTTTGCCCGGCCGCGTTGACCAGGTAAAAAGCATTGACGCTGTTGTAGGTCTCGGTCACGTAACTGGCAGACGGTTTGGCGGTTTTGATCCAGGCCAGAAACGGTGCGGTTTCCGGATGAGAAGCGAAGAACGCCGGCGGCGCAGCGGGGTTCGGCTTGCCGGTGGCCGGGTCCGGTGACTGGGCTTTTTGCAGCTCATAGAATGCTTGCGGCGTACCTACCGGGAACACCGGCATGCTGTTCATCCCGGTGCGCCATTGCTGACCGTTGGCCTGGGTGAAGCGCAGCGCCATGCTGCGGATCGGCACGGCGTTGTCCGGCGCGTATGGATTGCCGGCTGGCAAAGCGAATCGCCCGACCACCGGGGTTTGTGCCTGATTGAACACCTGAGCTGTGGAAAAGCTGCGCGCCTCGTCAGTGCTCTCGAAATGGCCGATCACGCAAACGCCTTTGGAGTGGTTGCGACGGAACCCGGGATGCACGCCGTTGTTGGTTTCGAGCACATTGATCAGTTTTTTCGGGGTCAGGCGCTGGGGGTCGAGCGTACCGTTGACATAGGCAAAAGCCCCGGCGACTGCGGCGACAACCACGGCAATGCCCGCCAGTCGTAACGTCAGGCTCGCGGCACTCAACGGTGGCCTGCCCGGCGGTGATGATCGATCTACCATGAAAGACTCCAGGGCCATCGGCCACAAGTGAGAAGAATCAAGCAGACGAACCGCACCCGGGTTTATTCCTTGGTGCGGTGTTTATTTTTTCAGGCATGGAATAACTTCCGATACCAAGCGTCTTGCTGGACACTCACCACAGCGTAGTGACCAGTCAGAACTTCATGAACGATATTGACGAACAACTCAGAGAAATCATTCCGCGACTGCGCCGTTTTGCCGTGTCGTTGACCCGCAACGCCAGCAGCGCCGATGACCTGGTGCAAGCCAGCCTGGAGCGTGCGCTGTCCAGTTGGGGCGGTAAACGTGCGGGCGGCGACCTGCGCGCCTGGTTGTTTTCGATCCTGTATCGACAGTTTCTCGATGCGCACCGACGCTCGCGACGTTATGCGCGAATGCTCGAATTTTTCACCGGGCGCGACGATGCGCAGCCTTCGGTAGAGCGCACGGTGATGGCTCAATCCACCCTCAATGCCTTTGACCAACTGCCCACCGAGCAGCGTGCGCTGCTGCTCTGGGTTTCCGTGGAAGGCTTGAGCTATAAAGAGGTCGCCGAGATTCTCGACGTCCCCACCGGTACCGTGATGTCCCGCCTGTCCCGGGCGCGCCAGGCCCTGCGCCAACTCAGTGATGGCGAAATCAACCGCCCTTCCCTGCGGAGACTCAAATGATCAGCATGCCCCCCGGCGAGCGCGACCTGCACGCCTACGTCGACCATCAACTGAGCGACGCCGACCGCCGCCTGGTGGAGACTTTTCTCGGCAATAACCCCGAAGTGGCCGCACAAGTGCGCGCCTGGCAGCAGGATGCCCAGCACCTGCGCGCGGCCCTCGGTGGCGCCTTGCAACAGCCGCCGAACCCCACGCTTGATCCGGCGGTGATACGCCAGCGCCTCAAACGCCAGTCCCGTCGACACCTGGCCAGTGCCGCTGTGTTGCTCATCGCCGTCAGCATCGGCGGTATCAGCGGTTGGCAAGCGCGACAAATGACACTGGCAAGCCCCCAGCTTCCGATGACCGATGCCCTGCAGGCGTATCGGCTGATTGCCCAGCAAGGCGTCCTGCCAGCGGATTACAAAGTCGGCGCCGACGGTGATATGCAGGATTGGCTCGACCGCTACTTCACCCGGGCCAATCGCCTGCCCGACCTCTCGGGTGCAGGATTCAAACCGGCCAGCGGGCGTTTGCTGAGTACTGAACAAGGCCCTGCGGCCATGGTGGTCTACGAGGATCAGGGCGGGCAGAAAATCAGTTTCTACGTGCGCCCGCCAGGGCCGAAAAACTTCCTGTTGCCCAGGGGCAGTCGTATCGATGGCGGGTTACAGGCCGAGTACTGGTCGGGCAGTGGCTACAACTATGCGATGGTCAGCCCGGCGGATACGGCGGCGGCGCAGATGCTCAAGCAAACCACGCAGTTCTGATCACGCCCCCACTGGTTCTGCGGCATGACCTTAGAACCCGACATCCAGCACCACGTTGTCCAGATAGGTCCCCGCCGGTGGGGTGGGCTGGTCGGTATAGATCTTCGCGTTGTAGTTGAAGATCTGGCTGCCGGTGCCAAGCCCGTTGCCGGGATTGACCTCGGCGTCGCTGCTGGCCCGGCGCGCGCTGCCGACGCTGCCCCAGCGGGTAGTGCCGGCGCTTTTGAAAATGTCGTAGGCCAGATAGTTGCTGCCTGAAATCATCCGCCGCCGACCGTTGACACTGATTGCATTTTGTCCGTCACTCAAGCCCACGGTGTAAGCGCTGCCCTTGGTGCACATCAGGTTGATGGTCTGGCCGGTGACCGGGGTAAAAGCGCTGACCACCGGGGCGCTGCCGAATGCAATGTTCGGCGCGGTAATGGTGCAGTCATTGGCGACCGTCAAGTTGACGGTCAGGGTGGCCGTCCCATTGCTGATGTCACGCCCCAGGCACAGGTCGCCAAGACCGATACCGGAGCAGTAGTTCCAGCTCCATAAAATACTCAGGGTTTCGGTGTACACCCCGGCCGCGACATTGCTGCCGATAGTGGTACGCAGGTAAAGCGGCACGGTTTTCGGTGTTGTGCCGTTAAGCAGGCCGAGGGCGTCGATGATGCCGTTTCGGGCGAAGTCATACGGTGTGCCGCGAGTAATGGGATAACTGGTGCTGTTGTTGGCGTAGAGGGTGTAGGCGATGACATCACCGGTGGGGCCGACCAACCCGCTCTGGAGGGATGTGACGGTCGCCCAGAAATGGTCATTGCTGGTCAGCAATGACAGCAGTGAACCGGTGCAACTCAACCCGGCATTGAGCGTGGAACTCGATTGCGCGGTGGTGCGCACGGCAATCGAACTGAGGGTGCCGAACGCCACCGGCGTGGTGCCCACCACCGAGCACAGCGCCCATGTCGTCCCCGGAATAAGCAGCGCTGACAACAGGAGCCATTTCACCAGACTCATTGGCACACCAACGGCCCGATTAACGGGATCTGATCCTGATTCATATCCACGGCGAACTGCACCGCGCAGGTTTTGCCGCCTGCCAGGGTCACCCGCAGATTGTTCTGCGGCTGGAGGTTTTCCAGGTACACCAGGCCGTCCCAACCCACCACGGTCTGCGTGCCGCTCTGCTCGTGCACGACGCTACTGCCCAAGGGCAAATCCTGCTGCTGCGCATCCACCAGTACGATGCTCGCGGCGACCATCCGGCTCAGCGCAAACTCCAGCAGATAACCACTGCCACGGCGCACCGCGATGCGTTGTTCGACATCAGGGCTGCGTACGTTGGCCGGCAGATTCAGTGGATCGATTTCATATTTGCCACGGTAATAGGCGCTGCTCCAGGGCACCAGCAAGTGACCACTGCGGTCAGTCTGGCCTACCACCTGGTTTTCGTAACGCACCGGAACATCGGCGAAGCCATCGGTGCTGACCACCACAAAGGCATCGTCGATGCGATTGGCGGCGAACACTTGCCGGTCCATCCACACCAGCGATCCACTGGCATCGGCCCAACGGGTTTCGGCTTCGTCGGTACCATAGACGCCGGCCTGCAACTGCACCGACTGCAGGCGCCAGGTCAGGTCGGCCTGCCGGTACTCCGGCCCGTCACCTTGGGCGTAGCCCAGGTTGAAACCCACCCCACCCTGGGTCGGAACAGCGCGGCTGTAGTTGACCCGTTGCTGGGTTTGCCCGCTGTTGCTGCGTTCGCTGCTGACCGCCAGGCTGCCGTGCAGGTCGAACGGAACCACCAGTTGCGCCTGCACCGCCCAATTGCTGTCGCTGATCTCGCGGTTGGCCGACAGGTAGAAACTGCTGTTGTGCCACAGCGGCTTGCTCCATGTCAGGTTGAGTAAGCGGGTGCGCGAATCATCCACCGCGCGCACGTCGAAATAACCGACACCGAGGCTACCCCAGGCATCGAGGTTCAGGCTCAGGGTCGCCTGTTCGCTGCGCTTGCTCAGGCTCGCAAAAGGTGTGTCGATCACACTCAGGTCGGCGTATTGATCGCGACGTTGCAGGCGCTGCCAGCTGAAGCTGTAGCGCTGGTTGCTGTACTGATAACCGATGCTCAGTTGCTGCCCGCTGTCGCCGTCGAAACGGCTTTGGCTGATGGCCGTGTTAAGCACGCCGAAATTGCCCAGGCGCATGTTACCGCCGACACCTGCGAGGGTCAGGGCATCCGAAGCTTCGGCGTGGCTTTCCAGGGTCAGGTAATCACTCAAGCCATAACGCAGACTGCCGGAACTCACGCCCGGGCCGTAGCCGAAATCGCGCAGGCCATAGTCACGGCGCAAGGTGCCGGCCGCCACGGAATAATCACTCAAGCCTTTTTGCAAAAGGCTGCTGGTGACGTAGAACGGCACCGTCGTCGAGACCTGACGCCCCAACGCATCGGTGGTGACGACCACGGCTTCACCGGCACCGTTGATGAACGGAACGTTGGTCAGGGTGTACGGACCGGGTTGCAACTCGGCGCTGCTGGATTTGTAGCCGTTGATGAACAGGTCCACCGAGGATGGCACGGCGGCCTCGCCAGCAAACTGCGGCAAGGGATAGGTCACCAGGTCCGGACGCACCGCAAAATCCCTCGACAGCTGCACCCCGCCCAGGCGTACTGAGCTGGTCCAGGGCAAGGCACCGCTGATCACGTCGCCCGCCTCGTAGGTCAGCAGGCGTTCATCGTCGGAGTAGCGCCAGGTGGTGTCGTAGCGCAGATAGCCGTTGTCCAGGGTGTTGATCGAGTCGCCGGACAGGGTGCGTCGATACTGCCCGGTGTTGGACAACGTGCCCCAACTATCAAACAGCCGCACCTCGTTCCAGGCGGCGAGGTACGTACCGGCATCATCGGTGTCATTGAAGTACAGGTCATAGTTGAACAAGGCACCGAAACTGCTCATTGCCGGGGTGCGCGGATAGACTTCGCTGCGTCCGACGAACTGCTCCGGCAGCCAGTCTGGCGGTACGTCCAGAAACAGGCGCTGGGCGGTGCTGTCGTACTCGCTGTGCAGGCCCGGCAGGCTGTCGAGGCTGACCTCGGCTGCGAGGTTTTCCGGCAGTTTCATGCCGGTTTCGCGCAACGCAGACGTCGGAACAAAAAGCTGCCCGTTGCGCTGCTCCACCGCCACGACCCGGCCGGTATTCATCTGGTTGACCACCATTTCCAGAAACAACTGCGCATCGGCCACCGCCTCCATGCCGCTGGGCGGAGGCGGCAGGTCGCCGGCCTCTGCGTGATGAACGACCAACAGGCTGCACACACAGCCCATGGCCCACAACGGACACTGAATCTTGTGAGCCCACCCCTGGCTCATTAGCGCTTCTCGCCCATTGGACTGTTTACCCCTTCAACGCCCGGCTACACAGGCAAGCCCCCTCACCACAAAACGCTCAACCCTCCCTAACGTGCCGGCGCAACACTCTGCACCTGCGGTGCGCCATTGACCCGCACCTGCAAGGCCGGGTCGCCTGCCAGCGGCCCGGGGGCCGGCCAGCGCATGATCGCGCCGGGCAATACATACCCGAGCAAACCGTCTACCAGCGGCCGCGTCTGGCTGCCCTGCTTGAGTGCCACATCGGTCAACCGCGCATGCACCGCGCCCTGGTTGCGCACTTCCACATAGGGGCGCCCGTCTACCGCCACCGTGCGCCAACTCAAGTCCGCCTTGCCCGCGCCCTTGGGGTCTCGCGGGCGAGTGCTGTCTTCCTTGCTCCACAGGCCCGCGCCGTAGGCAAACAGAGGGACCGAATAACGCATCTGGAAGCGAATCGCTGCGCCAGTCTTGCCGTCATCGGTGGAGGGAGGTTTCGCGGAAGGGATTTCATCGATGATGATGCGATACGCCAGTTCCTGCCCCGGTGGAATTTCCCGGGTTCGGGTCAGGCGCACCAGTTGCTTCTGACCCGGCTCGATCTTCGCCACTGGCGGGCTGCCGATCACGTCGCGCTGGTTCTGGTACTGATCACTGAACCCACTCTGGCTCCAGGCAAAGACGCGGATTTGCAGATTGGCGGTTTCATTACCGCGGTTTTCCAGCCACAACGCACTGGCCTGTTGATCCGCTTCCAGTACCGGATCGATGGGCCAGATCAATACTGAACTGGCCGCCTGCACGTTAAACGCTGTGAACAGCGCCAATGCCATCGCCGTAAAGCCAACGACGCAATGCCGCTGCGAAGATGAATGCATCTGTCGACTCCTTATAATCTACCCATTCCGTTACCACGATAGCTGCACCTGCAGCACATCGCTATACGTACCCCCCGGCTGATTGCCCGGCAATTGCACCTGGCCGTAGATCGGCAGGTTGATGTTGTTTGCATCGGCGTAGGCCACGGCCACGCTCTGGCCTATCCCCAATACCTGGCTGTACGCCGCATCGCGGAACAACTGGTACGCCACCCGATTGCTGCCGGTGCTGAGCTGCAGGTGTCGCCCGCCGCTGTTGTACTGGCCGCCATCGACCGTCATGTTCAAGGTCACGCCCGGCGTGCATTGCAACTGCACGCCACCGGTCAGCGCCACCTGCACCGTGCCAGTGTCCAGCGCCGAGCGGCTGCCGAAGTTCAGGCTGCCGTAACTGGAAACACCACCCACGACCAGACACCCCGGGGTCACCGTGGCGCTGACCTGGAAACTCTGGCTGGTCACGGCGGACAGCGGCAACGGCACGCTACCCGCGCACAACAGGAGCAACGCCGCACACCCGTGGCGGGCCATGACGCTAGAACGTCAGTTCGACGGCGACGGTGTCGGTGTAGGTCCCTGCCGGCAAACCGGCCTTGCCCAAGGCCTGACCGTAGATGTTCACGGTCTGCGCCGCACCGGTGCTGGCGGCGAGGTTGATCACGCCATCGATAGCCAGTAACTGCGAATGCCCGGCATCGGTGTACAGGTCATAGGGCACGTAGTTGGCGACACCGTCGAACAGCGCGCGGCTGCCGCCCGGCGACATTCCGTCATTGGTGCCGGCACGCACCTTGATCGTCGGGGTGGTGCCGCTGGAGCAGAGAATCGACAGCGCCCCGCCACCGCCACCCAGCACCTGACCCGTAGCGGTGGTGAACAGACTGTCGGTGGTGCCGAAGTTCAACGCACCGAAATTGAGGTTGGAGGAGCCGCCGGCGCCGTTCACCTGGCAACTGCTGACCAGAATCAGGCTGGCGGAGATCTGGCCGGTGACCGTGGTGGCGGCCTGGGCGCCTGACGCCAGCGTCAGGCCAAGCAATGACAAACCAATTCTGGATGCAAACATGTGCATGGAGTACGTCCTCTACAGTTTTACCAGTCGAGCGTCACCGTCAGCGTGTCGGTATAAACACCGGCCGGTAGTGCGCGGGTATTCGCCACCACCGAGCCAAATACCGGAATCGGTACCTGGGCTGCGCTGGTGACAGCGAAATTTTGCTGTTGGCCGATGCTGTAGCTTTGGCTGCCAGAGGCATCGAGGAACAATTTATAGGGGATGGTCTGGCGACCGTTGCTCAGGCGTCGAGTGGTACCGTCGCCGTGGGTGCCACCATCGATGGTGACGGTGAACCCGGTAACCGTGGGATTGCAGGCGACGTTCAGTTTGCCGCTGCTGTCTGAGCTGAGACTGGCTTTGAGCGGGGTACTCCAGGTCGGGCCTTGCTCGCCGAAATCCAGGGTGCCAAAGTCGTTGACCGGGCTGTCGGGACTGGCCCCATTGGACACCTGGCAACCGGCGATGATGGTCAGGCGCGCGTGAAACTGCCCGCTGATCGCCGCTTGCGCGTCCTCGGTCAGCAGCACCAGTGCTGCCGCTATGACAACCATCCACAATCTGCTTTTCATGAGGTAATACCCGAGGCCCTCAGAATGCACGTACACGCGCGTTCGCCAGCGAACGCCCCTTCCTTGCACAGACCCGCTGCACCGGGCTGTTTGATCATCGTAGCTACCAGGTGACGGTCACCTTCACCAGGTCTGAATAGCTCCCCGCATGCGGTATCTGCGCCAGCGGCTCGATTCGCGCATACAGCGGCAAATCCACGGAACCGCTGTCAGGCACACGACCGCTCATCGGCTGATCCACCATCAGGGGGATGCGCCGCGCCGGGTCTTGATAAAGCCGATAGGGGATGGGTTGAGCGGAACCAGCATTGGCCGCCATGTAACGCACGTCGCCGACCCCGCCGTGCAGGCCACCGTCAACGCGTAATTGATAAGGGGTATCCGGGTTGCACTCGAGTCGCGGCAGGCGTGCATTCGTCAGAGCGGCCCCCAGCGGTCCCGCCTGGTCGTCCAGCCGTGCGGTACGGCCGAAATCCAGCACGCCCAGTTGTTCAATGCCGGCACTGTGTTGTGCCCCGACCAATTGACAGCCCCACTGCACGTCGACCCGAACCTGCACCTGAAGCTCTGCGGCCAACACCGGTGCACCGAGCGCTACGCCCATGACTGCCAATACCACACGTCCATTCACGGCCCCATTCCTCTTGAGAGGAGCTTTGTGTGGTTGAGGTTAGCAATGCACGGGGAATCCGCCAGTCAACGGACCAGTCTTGCCCCACAATCGGGCATGGCTATATGCCATGAATGCAACAGGCCAGCATCCCGGCGCCGCGATAAATCGTGCCACCAGAAACTTTCTGGCCAATGGCCTGCCGACACCGCTGGAAGCAAAAATTCCCGGCTCTGGTTACACTATGGCGCCGCAACACAAAGCGCCTGTCCGCACTCCAGAGGTGATACCCCAGTGGCCGTTCGACCGCCCAACCGTTCGCCCATCAAATCGCGCTGGCAAACGTTGCGTCGCCTGCTCGGCAAAGTACCGGCTGCCGGCAACGCCGTGGCCGGCCAAATGATCCACGACCACTTTCGCCAACAGGCCCATGCCCAGGGTTACACACTCAGTCACAGCCAACAGCGTGTCATCGACTACATGGCCCTCCATGCCTGCACGCTGATGGGTGCCGCGGCAAAGCCCCTTCCCGGCCTGTACCTGCATGGTGCCGTGGGGCGCGGCAAAAGCTGGCTGCTCGACGGGTTTTTTCGGGCGATTCCCCTGGCGCAAAAGCAACGCCTGCACTTTCATCAGTTTTTCGCCCAACTGCACCTGGGCATGTTCGAGCACCGCGATCAGGCCGACGCCCTGGCAGTCACCCTCGATGAACTGCTCAGCGATTGCCGGGTGCTGTGTTTCGATGAGTTCCACGTGCACGACATCGGCGATGCGATGCTCATCACACGGTTGTTCAAGGCACTGTTCAAGCGCGGCATCCTGTTGCTGGTCACCTCCAATTATCCGCCCGAAGGCCTGCTGCCCAATCCGCTGTACCACGCACGTTTCAAACCGGTGATTGACCTGATCAATACGCGCATGCAGGTGATGGAGGTCGGCGGGCCCCACGACTACCGCAGCCAGGCCCGGACCCATGCGCATCAATTGTTCACTCAGGGTCACTACGTCTGGCCGGCAAGCGTGGCGCAACGACAGGCGTTGAACCTGCCCGGGCACAATGCCCCGCCTGTATCGCTGGCGGTGGGCAGCCGGCATTTTCGAGCGCGTTTGCGCGAAGGTCGCAGCATCGGTTTTACCTTTACCGACTTGTGCGATCAGCCCACGGCGGTGATGGATTATCTGGAGCTGTGCCGCCAGTTCGACCGCTGGATCATCGATGAACTGCCACTGCTGGGCGATTGCACGATTGCCGCCCAGCAGCGCTTTATCAACCTCATCGATGTGCTGTACGACCAGGACAAGCACCTGACATTGCTCGGCCAGCACTCATTGCGTGAAAGCCTGGGTGGCGATGCCATCGATCTTGCGCGCACCCGCAGCCGATTGGGGCAACTGGTCGAAGTCAGCGAACCGGCCTGACAGTCGCCACACCTTTGCCGCTATCATGTCGCCCATTTCCGGGGCCCCGCGCCCTCCTCTTGGTTAACAGCGAATCTGTTCATGCACACCCTTGCTCAATTGCGCGCCGGCGAGTTATCGGGCGTCACACGGCTGGATCTGGCCGAAGGCCTGACCGAGTTCCCGCGGGAAATTTTCGATCTGGCAGATTCCCTGGAAGTACTCAACCTCAGCGGCAATGCCTTGAGCGCGCTGCCCGAGGATCTGCATCGCCTGACCCGTTTGCGAGTGCTGTTCTGTTCCGATAACCGCTTCACCGAGTTGCCGGCGTGCCTGGGTCAATGTGCCGCGCTGACGATGGTCGGTTTCAAGGCCAACCGCATCGCCCACGTGCCAGGCGCAGCGTTGCCGCCGCTGCTGCGCTGGCTGATCCTCACCGACAATTGCATCGAGTCGCTACCCAGCGAACTGGGAGAGCGCCCGCAGCTGCAAAAACTCATGCTCGCCGGTAATCGCTTGCAGGCATTGCCCGAGTCCCTGGGCAACTGCCATCGGCTGGAACTGATCCGCATCGCCGCCAACCAGTTGCCCGGGTTGCCGCAGTGGCTGCTGGCCCTGCCGAGCCTGAGCTGGCTGGCCTATGCCGGTAATCCGCTGGAAACCGAAGCCGATGCCGCCGCCCTCGACGCCACGCCGCGCATTGACTGGTCGGCACTGCATCTGGAGAAAAAACTCGGTGAAGGCGCGTCCGGAGTCATTCATCAGGCCAACTGGCAATCGGCCGATCAGCCAGCCATGCCGGTGGCGGTGAAGCTCTACAAAGGTGAAATGACCAGCGATGGCTCGCCGCTGCACGAGATGAACGCCTGCATTAGCGCAGGCTTGCACCCGAATCTGATTCGCGTCGAAGGGCGGATTGTCGATCACCCGCAGAATTCCGCCGGGCTGGTGATGCGCCTGATCGCCCCGAGTTATCGCAACCTCGCCGGGCTGCCGAGCCTGGCGTCCTGCAGTCGCGATGTCTACGCCGACGACCTGGGTTTCAGCGCAACCGTGGCCCTGCGCATTGCCTCGGGCATCGCCTCGGTGGCTGCACACTTGCACCGTCACGGCATCACCCACGGCGATCTCTATGGCCACAACATCATGTGGAATGAACAAGGGGAATGTTTGCTGGGAGATTTTGGCGCAGCGTCGTTTCATGCCACCGACGACAGCCATGAAAGCCGCGCGCTGCAACGCATCGAGGTACGGGCGTTCGGGATATTGCTGGGAGAATTGCTGGAGCGGATTGATTCGGGGTTGAACGATGAGCAGCGCGCGGTTTTAGAAGACTTGCAACGGCGTTGCTGTCAGCCGCCGGTATTGGAGCGGCCGGGGTTTGACGAGGTTGTTCAGGCGTTGGCTGTGTTCAAAACGCTAAACACAAACTTGTAGCAAGGGGGCCTGTTGTAGTGAGGGGCACGCTACTGCGACGGGCTTGCTCTGGGGAGGGGGCTTCTGTGGCGAGGGGGCTTGCCCCCGTTGGGCTGCGTAGCAGCCCCCCAAAGCAGCGACCGCGGTGGTGGTCATGGGGCGGCTTCGCCACCCAGCGGGGGCAAGCCCCCTCGCCACAAAAGCCCCCATGCCATAGAAGCCCTCATGCCACAAAAGCCCCCATGCCATAGAAGCCCCCATGCCACAAAAGCCCCCATGCCACAGAAGCCCTCATGCCACAGAAGCCCTCATGCCACAGAAGCCCCCTCACCACTGCCCAGATCAAAAAAGCACTTGGGCTTAACCCGCCAACCCGACAAACATGTCCTGCACGTCATCGTGGTTGTCGAGACCTTCAAGGAACGCCTCGACTTCAGCCATCTGTTCATCGCTCAGGCCGCTGACCGGGTTTTTCGGCTGGTAGCCCAGTTTCGCCGAGAGCACGGTGAAGCCTTGTTCCGGCAGGGCTTTCTGTACCGCGTCCAGATCCGTAGGCTCGGTCAGGAACAGGGTGGCGCCGTCTTCGCCCGGCTCGAAATCCTGGGCACCGGCCTCGATGGCGGCCATTTCCGGATCGGCGTCCGGCGTGTCAGGCGAGGCTTCGATCATGCCGACATGGTTGAAGTCCCAGGCCACCGAACCGGAAGCCCCCAACTGGCCCTTGCGGAACGCGACACGGATTTCAGCAACGGTGCGGTTGATGTTGTCGGTTACACACTCAACGATCAATGGCACCTGATGCGGGGCGAACCCTTCATAGGTCACGCGATGGTATTGCACGGTTTCGCCCAGCAGGCCCGCGCCCTTCTTGATGGCACGGTCCAGTGTTTCCTTGGGCATCGAAGCTTTCTTGGCCTGTTCAACCACCAGGCGCAAATGCGCGTTGGTCGAGATATCAGCGCCGTTGCGCGCAGCAATGGTGATTTCCTTCACCAGTTTGCCGAAGATCTTGCCCTTGGCATTGGCTGCCGCTTCTTTGTGTTTAACTTTCCACTGTGCGCCCATTACTCACTCTCTTATCTGTGGCGCCGAAACATCTATTGGCCGACGCTTTGCGCAAGTTTATACGGCCTAAAGTTGGCAATCGACCAAAAATTCCGACTTGCATCGACATCTTCACCAGCTGTTGTAGGACGATTCTGAAAAGACGTTTTGCGGTGACTATGACGAACCGTGGTTTCGTACCCTCAGCGTCCAATTCCATGGCAGTGGCCTGTGCGATGCAAAATGACAAGGAAAGTCCTTTCACCCTGACGCTGCTCGACGTCGACTTGAGTTTGCAGGTGGTGCGGTTCAGTGGCCTCGAAGCCCTCAACCAGCCTTTTCGATTCGACATCGACGCGATTGACCTGACACCGGCAATCCCCCCCGAACAATTGCTGTACCAACCCGCCTATCTTGATTTTGGCCAGGGCCAGGGCATACATGGCGTTTTGCACAGTGTTGGTCAGGCGCACCGTGGCGCGCATCGGGTGGCTTACAAGCTGGTTCTGGTGCCGAGCCTGCAAGCACTGGAACAACAGTGTCGCCGGCGCATCTTTCGCGACCTGAATGTGCCGATGATCCTGCGTCAACTATTGGAGGATAACGGCTTGCCCGTCACCAGTTACCGCTTTGAATTGACGACCGGGCATTACCCCTTCCGACCTTTTTGCATCCAGTACGACGAAACCGATCTGGCTCTGCTGCAACGGCTGTGCGAAGAAGAAGGCATCCACTATCACTTCGAACATCAGCGTGATGGGCATGTGCTGGTCCTGGCCGATGACAGCCTGAGTTTCCCCCAGGAACCCTTGATAGTGCCTTATCACGACGCACTGGCGGATAACGTCGACGGGCCGGTCATGACAGAGTTGTACCAGCGCCATGACTCACCGCCGATCCCCGCTCGTGCGGATGCCAGCAACCGTGGTGCATCGACCCCCGGTGACGGCGCAGCCAATCAATCCATTGGAGTGACGGCGCCGCTGCATCGCCCTGCCCGACAGCCGCATCCTGAGCAGCTCAGCCGGCGCAAACTGGAGCGGCTGCGCTGCCGACAGCAGCAGCTAAACGGCCGCAGCAATCACCCGGCCCTGACCAGCGCCCGGATCATCCAGGTCAGCGAACACCCCTCGGGGCATTTCAACGACCAATGGTTGATCACCGAGAACCGCCATGAGGGCAGGCAGCCGTCGATACTCGCCGAAGACTGCGCGAGCATGACCCCGCAATACTTTAACCAGTTCAGCGCCATCCCCTGGTCGACCGCCTTCCGGCCAACGCTCAACCAGCGACGCCCAAGCGTTCCCGGTTTTCAGCCCGCCCGGATATGCGGCCTTTCCGGGCTTCCCCCAGTGCTGGATGATCGCGGCCGAATCGAGGTGAACCTATGGCCGTCGCAAACGGCGGCAGACGAGCCTTGCGGTCTGTGGCTACCGGTAGCACTGGCTTGCGCAGACACCCGGATCGATCCGGCCCGATTGCCTGTGGCCGGCAGCGATGTGCTGGTCAGTTTTCTCGACTGCGACCCGGATCGCCCGGTGCTCTGTGCAGTCATGGGCCACCCCGAGCAACCTCGACCCTCCCGCCCTCGGGAGCCAGCCGGCGATACCGGCCTGCTGCTCGACTGGCTGGTCAATCGCTCGGATCTCACGCCTTGAGCCTCAGCCTTTGTCGGCCTTGCCCGCCGCCGCCGCGAACTTCGCCAGACGCACATCAAGGTGCCGTGGCCGGTGCCCGCGATCCTCGGCGCGCTCCTTGCGGCGGATGGCGTTGCGCACCATCAACGAGCCGAGGTAACGAATCGGCTCCGGTGGAAAGAAGCCCAGCGGCCCGTTGATCAATGGCGAGCGAGTCCAGGGGTTGTCCAGCCCCTGGACCATCGACGCGAGAATCTGCCCGCCCATGTGGCACGGCCCGACACCGCTGCCAGAATAGCCGAAACCATAGAACACGTTGCCACTGGCGCTCATCTGCCCGAAAAACGGCAACCCGGTCACCGAGCGGTCCGACGGGCCGTTCCAGGTCGACTCGACCTTGACCTCAGCAAAGGCCGGGAAGAAATCCGCCAGGCTGTGCTGCAACAGGCCGGCGTAGGGCGATGGCTGATCGAACACCGGCAGCATGCGCCCGCCGTAGGCGAAGGTATTGCCGCCCTTGCCGAGCATGATCCGGCCGTCCGGAGTGTTGTGGTAGTAGTGCACGAAAATTCGCGAATCGAGCACCGTGACTCCGCTGGTCAAGCCGATTTCGTCGAGCAACTCAGGCCGTGGCTCGGTGATCAGCATGTCACTGGAAACGATCGCCACGCTGCGCTCGAACTGCGGGAACGCCCGGGCCATCCAGGCGTTCATCGCCAGCACCACCCGGTCGGCGCGAACAGTGCCGTGCGGAGTTTGTATCCCTGCCGGGCGGCCTTCTTCCAGCCCGGTCATTGCTGTATTTTCATGAATCCGCACCCCCAGTTGCAGGGCGACCCGGCGTAACCCGCGCACCAGTTTGCCCGGCTGAACACTGGCGGCCGCCGGGGAAAACCAGCCCTCCAGATGTTTGCTGGAGCCGGCCATGCGCTGCACATCGGCCACCGACCGCTGGGTGAACGAGTTGATGCCATGGCGTTCCAGGGCCGCGATCACCGCATCGGTCGAGCCGCATTGCGCGCGGTTGGTCGCGGTGTAGAGCGTCCCGTCGAGCCGGTAGTCGGCGTCCACTTGATACTGTTCGCAGAAGGCGCCGATGGCATGGATGCTGCGTTCGGACTCCTTGACCAGGCGCACTGCCTCCTCAACGCCGAACAAGCGCTCAAGGGTGAAATACTTGGCCGACCACGACAGCGCACAACCGCCATTGCGGCCACTGGCCCCGGAGCCGCAGATGTCCGCTTCGATCAGCAAAACGTCCAGTTCGGGGTTCTGTTGCTTGAGCATGATCGCGGTCCACAACCCGGTGTAACCGCCACCGACGATGCACACGTCGGCGCGGCTGTCGCCTTGCAGTGGCGCGCAGGTTTCGGTTGATTCAGCCTTCAGGGCCTGCTCCAGCCAAAAGGGTCTCATGGGTCAATCTCCAGTCAGTGGCCCACACGCCAGCCCGCCGCAGGCGCAGCAGGCCGCGAGGAGGCAGGATTCAGGTACGCAGGGGTTTGATCGTCATTGCCCGGTTGGGCACGAACGGATAGTTGGTCCGCAGGCCGCCCGGGCGGCTGTTCCAGTGCGGAATCAGCACCAGCGCCGAGAACATGGCGCAGCCGGCGAAGACGATGAATACCGTGACCGAGTCGAAGTAGCCCGGAAGCAACCCACCGAGTACCGCCCCGACCGAGCCACAGCCGTTGACGAATCCCGCTGCGGTAGCACCGGCCTTGGCCTTGCCAAAATCGATGGCGGCCGAGCCGCTGATCATCGAATCCGGGCCGTAAAGAGTCAGGCCCATGACGAACAGCAGCACCACCACCAACAGCACGCTGCCGGTATGCAGGGCGGCCATGAACAGCGCCAGCGTCAGGGTCAGCGCCAACAGGCTGATCACGCACGCCGGCATGCGTCGGGCGCCGAACAGTTTGTCCGAAGCCAGGCCGATCAGGATCGGCCCGAGCAGTCCGGCCAGTTCGAACGAAGTCGGAATGATCGCCGCACCGACCTTGCCGACCGAGGGCATCTGTTCGAAGACGATCACCGGGCCCCACAGCAGAATCGCGTAACGCGCCGGCTTGAGCATGAAGTACGCCAGGCCCAGCACCAGCACTGTGCGGTTGCGCAGGATTTCCTTCAAGGGCTCCAGGACGCTGATCCTGCTTTGGGCATAGGCCTCTTCGGCGCTCAGCTCAGACTCCGGCTCCACCGCGGGCAAACCTACGTCCTGCGGTTTGTTGCGTTGCAAAAAGAAAAACAGCACGGCCACCACACCAACCACCGCCGCGCTGGAAATGAACGCCGCGTGCCAGGTGCCCATCAGGGTGTACGCCCACCAGCCGGCGAACGGCGATGCCACCAGGCCGCCAAAGGCGTAGCAGGAGCTCCACAAGCCCAGGACTCGCCCACGCTGCTCGGAGGGAAAGAAACTCCCAAGGTTCTTGCACAATCCCGACCAGCCAGTCGATTGCGCCAGGCCTTGAATCAGCATGCAGGTGGCGAAGATCGGCACCGTTGCGAAGCTGCCCATGACCAGCGCCGCCACTGCGGAAATCAGTAATCCGCCGAGCACCACCACCCGCGGACCGAAACGGTCGGCCAGGATGCCCCAGGTGAATTGGCCGATGGCGTAAGCGGCAAGGTAGATGGCATCGAGGTTGGCCATGGCCATTTTGTCGAGCATGAACGTCGGGTCTTCGGCAATGCCGAGTTTGGCGACGGAGAAGGCTTTGCGGGTGAAGTAGAAAGCGGCGTAGGCGAGCCAGGTAATCGCGAAGATCTGCACGCGCCAACGCTTGATGGTGCCGATGTGCTTGTTCATTGTGGTTCTGACCTCAGGGTGTGAGTGTGCCGGCAGAATTGGTAGAAAACGCCTGTGTTTTTATTGTTGAGCACTGCGATATCGCCTTGTCCCTGTGGCGGATACCGGTCAGATGAGTCCCTTGTTGCACGCCCGGACCCATGGCCCCGTCGCTGTTCGACTGAGCATTCAGCGGGGCTGAGGCGGATAAAAACAATTACTGATTAATAAGTGAAATCGATTTATCGTATTTCCAATATAAGCTCAGCTTGTTACTGGAGATCCCCATGTCGGTTTCCCACGCCCAGCTCAAAGCCTTCCATGCCGTAGCGGTGCATGGAAGCTTTACCAAAGCCGCCGAACGGCTGTTTCTGACGCAGCCGGCCATCTCCGACCAGGTACGCAAACTCGAAGAGCGCTATGGGGTTTTGTTGTTCCATCGCAATAAACGCTCGGTGCGTCTGACCGATCTCGGCGAGCGCCTGTTGAGCGTCACCCAGCGGTTTTTTGTGATCGAGGCCGAAGCCCAGGAACTGCTGCAGGACTCCCAGGCGTTGCAGACCGGCAGCCTGATTCTGGCGGTGGATGCGCCGGTCCATGTGCTGCCGCAGATCGCCCGATTCTGCGAGCGCTACCCCGGGATCAGCGTGAAGATCGAAACCGGCAATACCGATGAATCGCTGTTTCGCCTGTTCAACTACCAGGCCGATCTGGCGCTGCTGGGCCGCGATGTCAGCGATGAACGCCTGATCTCGCTGCCCCTGCGCAACGACCCGATGGTGGCATTCGTTTCGCGCAATCATCCATGGGCCGACCGCGAATCCATCTGCCTGGCCGACCTCGACGACACCCCGCTGGTGCTGCGCGAAATCGGCTCGGTGACCCGCCAGACCCTTGAAGAGGAAATGGCCCGCGCCGGTTTTCGCATTCGCCCGGCCATTGAAGTCGAAGGCCGGGAAGCAGCGCGTGAGGCGGTAGTGGTAGGGATTGGCGTTGGCGTGGTGTCTGCGGCCGAGTTCGGTGCCGACTCCAGGGTCTGCGCGTTGCCGATCATCGATTGCGAACGGCGCCTGACAGAGACGCTGGTGTGCTTGCGCGAGCAAAGCTCACGGCGGGTGGTGGCGACGTTTTTGCAGATGGTGCGCGAGAGTCTGGTGTAGGCAGGCCAGTCCCCTTCGCGAGCAAGCCCGCTCCCACAGGGGTCTGTGGGTTCACGAAACCCAGTGGGAGCGGGCTTGCTCGCGAATGCAGGCGCCGCGGTCTACCTGCCAGGCGCCAACCCGAAAAACGCCTGAATCAAACGCAAATCCCTGCGCCGCTCCATGCACCCCATCATGTGTCGATTGAGCAACCCCTCGCCAATGATCGGCACCGCCGCCACCCGTGGGTCGTGGCTGACCTCCACCGACGACACCACTCCCACACCCAACTCCGCTGCCACCGCCTCGGTCACCGCTTCGCGACTGTCCAGCTCCAGCAACACCCGAGGATGCACGTTGGCCTCGGTGCAGGCTTCATCGAACGTACGCCGGGTGATCGAACCCGGTTCGCGCAACACCATGATCACCTGGTCCAGCTCCTTGAGCGGTACGCCTTTGCTCCGCCGAACCCACGGATGACCCTCGGGCACCAGCGCACAAATGCGTGACTCGCTCAGGGGTTGCAGATGCAAACCCTTGCGCGGCTCGACCTCGGTCAGCACCGCCACGTCGGCATGTTCGGACAGTAGCGCGGCCAGGGTTTCCTGGGCATTGCCCAGGCGCAGGTTCACCGTGATCCCCGGATAACGCGCACGCAGGCTGGCGAGCATCGGCATGACCATGTGCGGGCCGTCCGCGGCCACTTCCAGGCGTCCGGTCAACAATTGCCGGTTAGCCTCCAGCATCACCTGTGCCTCCTCGGCCAGGCCGAACATCGCCCGGGTGATTGCCGCCAGTTTGGTGCCCTCCTCCGTCAACTCCACCCGTCGCGCGGTGCGGCGCAACAGGGTGATCTGGTAGTGCTCCTCCAGGGCCTTGATGTGCCCGGTGACGGCTGGCTGGCTGATGAACAGGCGTGCGGCCGCCCTGGTAAAGCTGCCCTCGCGGGCCACGGCATCGAAGGCGCGCAGCTGAAACAGGTTCATTAATAAGTCTCACTGATGGTTGGTATAACAATAAACAATTTGATTGATAGCACGGCAAATTGCAATTTAAGCCCCGTAGCTTCATCCCATCGATTGCGAGGACACGAGAATGAGTACTGCCGAACCTATCCTGCTCACCCCCGGCCCGTTGACCACATCGGCGCGCACCCGCCAGGCAATGATGGTGGACTGGGGTTCATGGGATGACCGCTTCAATCAACTGACCGCCAGCCTCTGTGAACAGCTGCTGGCGATCATCAACGGCGCCGCCAGCCACCACTGCGTGCCCCTGCAAGGCAGCGGCACCTTCGCCGTCGAAGCGGCGATCGGCACCCTGGTGCCGCGCGACGGCAAAATCCTCGTATTGATCAACGGCGCCTACGGCAAGCGCCTGGCGAAAATCTGTGACGTGCTCGGCCGCTCGTTCAGTACCTTCGAAACCGCCGAGGACGAACCCACCACCGCCAACGACGTCGATCGCCTGCTGCGAGCCGACCCTGGCATTACTCATGTCGCGCTGATTCATTGCGAAACCAGCACCGGCATCCTCAACCCGCTGCCGGAAATTGCCCAGGTGATTGCGCGCCATGGCAAGCGCCTGATCATCGATGCCATGAGCTCATTCGGCGCACTGCCGGTGGATGCGCAACAGGTGCCGTTCGACGCGCTGATCGCCGCCTCGGGCAAATGCCTGGAGGGCGTGCCGGGGATGGGTTTTGTCTTCGCTCGCAAGGAGTCCCTGGCCAGCGCCGCCGGCAACTCGCATTCCCTGGCGATGGACCTGCATGACCAGCACAGCTACATGGCCAGGACCGGTCAGTGGCGCTTCACCCCGCCGACCCATGTGGTCGCCGCGCTGCACGAAGCCCTGCTGCAATACAACGAAGAAGGTGGCTTGCCGGCCCGGCATCGGCGTTACGCCGCCAACTGTCAGGCGCTGATGGAAGAAATGAGCAAGCTCGGCTTGCGCAGCTTCCTGCCGGCCGCCATTCAGGCGCCGATCATTGCCACCTTCCATGCACCGAAAGATCCGCGCTATCAGTTCAAGGAATTCTACGAACGGGTCAAGGCCAAGGGTTACATCCTCTACCCCGGCAAGCTGACCCAGGTCGAAACCTTCCGCGTCGGCTGCATCGGCCATGTCACCCCGGCGCAAATGCGCGAAGCGGTGGCGGCGGTGGCGCAAGTGCTGAGCGAGATGGAAGTCCTCGAAATCTGATCAACACCGCAATCCCCCTGTGGGAGCGGGCTTGCTCGCGAAGGCGGTGTATCAGTCGACATCAATTTTGAATGTCAGTCCGCTTTCGCGAGCAAGCCCGCTCCCACCCAAAGCAGCTCCCTATCCGCCAGTTGCCACAGGATCTATCACTATGAACTACACCAACCCAACCAAACTCCAGGCCGCCATCCTCGACTGGGCCGGCACCGTCGTCGACTTCGGCTCCTTCGCCCCGACCCAGATTTTCGTCGAAGCCTTCGCCGAGTTCGACGTCCAGGTGTCAATTGAAGAAGCCCGTGGCCCGATGGGCATGGGCAAGTGGGATCACATCCGTACCCTATGCGACCAGCCACAGGTCGCCGAGCGTTACCGCAAGGTGTTCGGTCGCACGCCGACCGACGATGACGTCACCGCCATCTACCAGCGCTTCATGCCGCTGCAGATCGAAAAGATCGCCGAGCATTCGGCACTGATTCCCGGTGCCCTGGAGACCATCGCCAACCTGCGCCAGCAAGGGATCAAGATCGGTTCGTGCTCCGGCTATCCGAAACAGGTCATGGACAAAGTGGTCGAGCTGGCTGCCACCAACGGTTACGTGGCCGATCACGTGGTTGCCACCGACGAAGTGCCAAACGGCCGCCCATGGCCGGCCCAGGCGCTGGCCAACGTCATCGCCCTGGGCATTGACGATGTCGCCGCCTGCGTGAAAATTGACGACACGGTGCCGGGCATTCTCGAAGGTCGCCGTGCCGGCATGTGGACGGTGGCGCTGATCTGCTCAGGCAACGCCCTGGGCCTGGATTATGAAGGTTATCGCGCCCTGGCCAGCGACACCCTGGACAGTGAACGCAAGCGCATCCACACCCTGTTCGAAGGCTCGCGCCCGCACTACATGATCGACACCATCACCGACCTGCCGCAAGTGATCGCCGACATCAACAAACGCCTGGCCAACGGCGAGATGCCACAGGCGAGCTGATCCACTTCTGCAGAAACGCACCGCCCCCTTGTAGGAGCGAGCTTGCTCGCGATGAAGTGTCAGTCGACACCGATGTGATTGACACGCCATCGCGAGCAGGCCCACGTCTACAAAGAGCGCGGTGCGTTTTTTTGCCCATCGCTTGATCCAGAGCATTGCGAGGACAATTTGCCCAAGGCAAATCCGCCAGACAGGATTACAGTTAAGGCATAACCGTCAATCAAGAACGGCAGCTATGAACCGGACCTGTGAGGACTAACCTATGCCCTGGAAAAACTCAGCCTCGCGCTACAGCACCGTATCGATCACGCTGCACTGGTTGATGCTGGTCCTGCTGGCCGTGGTTTACGCCTGTATCGAACTGCGAGGATTCTTCCCCAAAGGCAGTGGCGGCCGCACGCTGATCGTCGAGTCGCACTTCATGCTCGGCCTCACCGTGTTTGTATTGGTCTGGTTGCGGTTAATCGCCCGCAGCCTGGGCCCGGCGCCGCAGATCTTTCCGGCTTCGCCCCAATGGCAGACCCTGCTGGCCAGATTGATGCACTGGGCGCTGTACATCTTCATGATCGCCATGCCGCTACTTGGCTGGCTGGTGACCAGCGCCAAGGGCAACCAGGTGATGTTCTATGGCTTCGACCTGCCGCTGCTGGTGGCCGAAGACAAGGAGCTGGCCCGACAGATCAAGGAATGGCATGAACTGGGCGGTACCATCGGCTACTGGCTGATCGGCCTGCATGCCTTGGCCGGGCTGTATCACCATTATGTGGTGGGCGATAACACCCTGCTGCGGATGATGCCCAAGCGGGTGAACCGCGATTCCTGAAACAAGCGATAACCCAAATGTGGGAGCGGGCTTGCTCGCGAAGGCGGTGTGTCAGTCGCATTAACTTTGCCTGACACATCGCATTCGCGAGCAAGCCCGCTCCCACATTTGGATCTCCACAGTCTTTCAGCTTTGTGTTTCGAAGCCACGCCGCCCTTGCAAGCCGCCGGTATGGATGAAGATCAGCCGAGTCCCCGGGGCGAATTTACCCCCTTCAACCTGTTGCCTGAGCGCCAGCAGCGCTTTGCCGGTGTACAGTGGTTCGAGGGGAATGCCACTGGCCTGCTCGCACTGTTCGATGAACCCGATCAACTCCGGATCCACCCTGGCAAAACCACCACGGCTGGCGTCGAGTAATTCATAAGCCGGATCGCTCAACCCCGCCTCCTCGATGATCGCCTCCACCTGCTGGGCCACACCATGATCTTCGGGCACCGCCAGCGCACCGTAGACCGGGTGTTTCCCCGCCTCGGCCAATACCAGCCCGGCCAGGGTCGTGCCGGTGCCGCAGGCCAGCCACCAGCCGTCATGGTCGCTCCAGCCCAGGTCCTGCAGTTGGTCGTCTACCATGGTCTTGAGCTGCTTGCAGCCCTTGGCGCCCTGCAGCCCACCGCCACCTTCGGCAACGGCAAGCAGGTCGGGATACTGCGCCTGCCATGGCGCCCAGAAACCCGCGGTATGTCTCGCTCTGTAACCTGCGTAGCCAAGCCAGTGCAGTTGCATGCCGAACGCCTGCAAATCCTTGATCGTGGCCGTTTCCTGAGGATGCCCGCGCAGTAGGCCAACGGTGCGAAAGCCGAAGCGTTTGCCCGCCGCAGCCAGCGCATGCAGGTGGTTGGAGTGCGCTCCCCCGAGGCTGATGATGCCCGCGGCACCGACGCGGTCAGCGGCCTTGAGGTGTTCGATGAGCTTGAACCATTTGTTGCCGCTGATCAGCGGGTCGATCTGGTCAAGGCGCAAGATCGCGACTTCGATGCCGGCATTTTTCAGCCAGTCTAGATGAAGGGGATCGAGGGAGGCTTGGGGGAGCCAGTGTGCGGGAGGAGAAAGCATCGGCGTGTTGGACTGAGTTGAATACCAGCGCGGACCCAGGATTGCGGGCAATGAAGGGAACAGGCGGGCACAGGTGAGGATGGTCTGGGAAAATCCGGTGGCAGCCCCTTGAATAAAACGGCGTGATGATATCGGGCAAGTACCCGGGAGCCGCAACTCCAGGCCCCACTCACATCATGCCGCTATTTCACGGTCCCGCGATTGTGCCACACCATACCTCACCCTGGCCCGAAGCGCATGACGAAGCGTCAAGGCGGGCCGTTCAACGTAGTAGTACGAAACGCCGCTCAGTACAAACGACAGGCCCAGCACGATGGCAACGATGTACCCATCATAGGCAACCGGCCAGAAGGCGCGCAGAAAGTACATCACCACAAAGTGATTCAGGAACACCCCGTAGCTGATATTCCCGAGGAACTCGTCAACCCGGTGAAACCTGAGTTTCGTCAGTAAATACACGACGGGCACACCCAACGCCAGGCCGGCAGTCACTTCGGCATTGAACGGCCGGCGCTCGACCACACCGGCCATGATCGCCAGGAACATCAGCGCCGCCACCACCGCGGTACCGCCCGCTATCGCCAATCCCTTCGCCTGTGGTTTGTACAGGTAGCTGCCGCACAGAAACATGAACAAGACGCCCGGCAATAGTCGGTAGCCGTACAGATCGGTGTTGATCAAGCCAAGATACGCGGCCATGAAGATCACAACCGACAGGGTAAACGCGACTCCCCGCAGCTTGTAGATAATCAGGAAGGGGATCGCCAGGTAGAAGCACATCTCAAGCCCCAGCGACCAGGCCGGTGGCAGAATCTCTACCCCGGCCGCCCCGAACATGTAGAAGCCAAGGGGCACAATAGGAAGGCTTGCAGCGATATTCCCGAGCGTCAGGTCAGCAGCCTGGGGTGTACCTGGCAGCAGGAAATAGATCACCACGCAGGAGATGACGAAGTAGAACAGGAACTGCGGATACAGCCGCAAAGCCCTGTCCATGTAGAACAGACCGACGTTCCCCGGCGCCTTATAGTGGCGCTCGATCAGCGAAGTCATCACGAAACCGCTGATGATCAGGAATGAAATCACGGCGACCACGCCGGGGTTCAGACCTGCGAACGTCTTGCCCATATGAGAAACGGCCACCAGAACGGCCAATAACAGACGATAAGCTCCCACTTTTACCCCAAAACGTCCTTGTAGTCATGGCACGCAAACTACGATGTTTTGCGCCGCAAGAACAGGCTTTCGCTACAGAACCAGCCTCCCGCTCGCTCAAAGACCGCCTTCGCGAAACACCGCCCTAGGCAGGTCGGCGCTCCAACGAAAGCCTCGGGTACCAGGCGCTTTATTAAAGCTCTGCCGCCAACCGCGAACCCTGATTGATCGCCCGCTTGGCATCCAGCTCTGCCGCGACATCCGCGCCGCCGATCAGGTGCACCTTCTGCCCCGCCGCGACCAGACCTTCGTGCAATTCACGCAGCGGATCCTGCCCCGCGCAGATCACGATATTGTCCACCGCAAGCACTTGCGGCTCGCCGGTTTCGCCGATGCGGATGTGCAGGCCGTCGTCGTCGATCTTCAGGTATTCGACGCTGTTGAGCATCTGCACCTGCTTGTTCTTCAGACCGGTACGGTGAATCCAGCCGGTGGTCTTGCCCAGGCCGTCGCCGACCTTGGATTTCTTGCGTTGCAGCAGGAACACCTCGCGGGCCGGTGCATGGGGCTGCGCCTTGATACCGGCGACACCACCGCGCGCCTCGAGGTGCGTATCGATGCCCCACTCTTTCCAGAAGGCCTCGCGGTTCTGGCTGGTGGCCTCGCCCTGGTGAACCAGGAACTCCGACACGTCAAAACCGATCCCACCGGCACCAATCACGGCAACACGCTTGCCCACCGGCTTGCGCTGCAGGATCACATCCAGGTAGCTCAGCACCTTGGCACTCTCCACGCCTGGAATCGCCGGCACTCGCGGCGCAATGCCGGTGGCCAGAATGATCTCGTCGTAACCGCCTTCGACCAGTTGCGCCACATCCACGCGGGTGTTCAGGCACACCTCGACGTTAGTGGTCTGCAATTTGCGGTTGAAGTAGCGAATGGTCTCAAAGAACTCTTCCTTGCCCGGCACGCGCTTGGCGATGTTGAACTGACCACCGATTTCGCTGGCCGAATCGAACAGCGTGACCTGGTGACCGCGCTCGGCGGCCACGGTCGCCGCAGACAGACCGGCAGGACCTGCGCCGACCACGGCGATTTTCTTCAACTGCTGTACCGGCAGATAATTGAGTTCGGTTTCATGGCAGGCACGCGGATTGACCAGGCAACTGGTCAGCTTGCCGCCAAAGGTGTGGTCCAGGCACGCCTGGTTGCAGCCGATGCAGGTGTTGATTTCATCAGCGCGGCCTTCAGCGGCCTTGTTGACGAAATCCGGGTCGGCGAGGAACGGCCGCGCCATGGAAACCATGTCGGCATCGCCCTCGGCGAGAATCTGCTCGGCCACTTCCGGAGTATTGATGCGGTTGGTGGTGATCAACGGAATGCTCACCGAACCCCGCAGCTTGGCCGTGACCTTGCTGAACGCCGCGCGCGGCACCTTGGTGGCGATGGTCGGGATCCGCGCTTCGTGCCAGCCGATACCGGTGTTGATGATGGTCGCACCGGCCTGCTCGATGGCCTTGGCCAACTGCACGATTTCTTCCCAAGTGCTGCCGCCTTCCACCAGATCGAGCATCGACAGGCGGAAAATGATGATGAAATTCGGGCCGACCGCTTCACGTACGCGACGGACGATTTCCACCGGCAGGCGCATACGGTTTTCGTAGCTGCCGCCCCAACGGTCGGTACGGTGGTTGGTGTGGGCCGCAAGGAACTGGTTAATGAAATAACCTTCGGAACCCATGATTTCCACACCGTCGTACTCGGCCTGTTGGGCCAGGGTCGAACAGGTGACGAAATCGCTGATCTGTTTCTCGATGCCTTCCTCGTCCAGCTCTTTTGGCTTGAACGGGTTGATCGGCGCCTGGATCGCACTTGGCGCAACCTGCTTCGGGCTGTAGGCATAACGCCCGGCGTGAAGGATCTGCATGCAGATCTTGCCGCCTGCCTCGTGCACCGCACGGGTGACGATGCGGTGCTTGAGCGCCTCTTCCTCGGTGGTCAGCTTGGCCGCACCGGAATACACGCCACCCTCGTCATTCGGGCCAATACCACCGGTTACCATCAGGCCGACACCACCCAGGGCGCGCTCGGCAAAGTACGCCGCCATGCGCTCGAAGCCACCCGGCTTCTCTTCAAGACCGGTGTGCATCGACCCCATCAGGGTGCGGTTACGCAGCGTGGTGAATCCCAGGTCCAGCGGAGCCAGCAGGTGCGGGTAATGAGCGGCGGTCATCGGTAACTCCACATCGAACGATCACGGAAAATGCGGGAGCTCTACGGCGCCCGTCAGTCATGTTCGACAGACTAAGAGTCGGGAGGCTGCCACTCAATGACCGGAAGTGACAAGTTAATGATCGAAATGCGCAGCAGTACGCGCCACTCCGGCGGGCCCGATGCCAGTGTCGGCTTATAGCAGCGGCCTTCCATACGCTGGTTTAGCTGGTCGGCAGGTGCGCGGGGCAATTTGCAATAGCCACAATTGCCTACAAGCCCCGCCTCACCGGACGGTAAGGCCAGGCAAGGGCTACGCTGATATCATTCAAACACTTACAAGCGAGATGGAAAAACATGAACCGTCAAAAAAAGCTGCAACAGTTGTTCAAGGCCAAGGCCAAAAAGGCCAGCGCCAAACTGGCACCGAAAAAGCCTAAATACATCAGCAAGGCTGACCGATTGAAACTGGCCGTTGAATCTCCTGACGCCTCGGTCAGTTCCCCTAGCGAAAATTGATCCAGTTCGGAACGCTCGAACTCATCGCCACACAACTCGCGTAACGTTTGCAGGCCTTGACGCTGGCGGGTTCCGGCGGCACGGAAACCAACACGGTAAATACCAGGAAAAACAGGATCAAAAACGGAACACAATAGGCGAGATGACTTTTTATTTTCATTGTCAGTGCTCTCATGGCCTGTGAATCGAAACTGCGTGGGCAGTCCCCTTTATAACGGCGCCTTCGCGTGACCGATGCAGATCTCTCGAAGGCGCCCTGTTGCCCTGTCAGCGCTCGTCCACCGTAATGAACTCGCGGCGCTGCGCCATGAACGCAGGCACGTCGTCCTCATTGGTGAAGAACTGCTCGTACCACTCACGCAGCTGATACACCGGGCCATCGGTTTCTGCCAATACCGGCTTGTCGATACGAATTTTGTGCTTCCAGATCACCACGTCCTGGTAGAACGAGTCACGGTTACCTTCGACATAGGCCCTGGCAACTTCCTGGTTCTGCTCTTCGGTCCATCCCGGCACTCGCTTGACCATACAACCGAAGCGCAGGTCGAAACTGTTTGGCGTCACCGGCACGTGGCTGTTGAGCAGAATGGCGTGGATCCGCGCGTCGCCGAACATCGAACTGATATGCGTGAAGTGAGTGGCTGGCCCGTAGTAAGCCGATGGCGCAATCAGGTCGCCGCCCAGGCGCTCGGAGTCGCCATGGAAAATCTGATGGCCGATATGGCCTTCGAAGACGTTGGCGAAGTACTTGGTCGGCGTACCGTGCACCGGCCCGAAGTGCTGGGCATCCACCAGGTTATCGACCAACTCCCGCGGGTTGGTTTCGATGTGCATGGTGTCGATGTTCCAGTCATGAATCCAGTCCGGATCGTCCATCTCCGGCAGGTGTGGAATGACCACACCCTCTTTTGGCGCACGGCCCTCCGGGTTGTTCCAGACGAACAGCAGATTGTTTTCCTCGCAGGTCAACCAACTGCGGGTCTTGGCCTTGGGTGGAATGCGCTTGCAGTAAGGGATCTCCACGCATTTGCCACCGGTGTCGTACTTCCAGTGGTGGAACGGGCACACCAGCCTGTCGTTCTCGATGGTGCCCTGAGACAGGTCGGCGCCCATGTGCGGGCAATAGGCATCCAGAATGCTGATGTTGCCCTGGCTGTCGGCAAAAGCCACCAGGCGGGTGCCGAAGACTTCCAGGGTATGCGGCTTGCCATCACGGTAATCGCTCGCATTGCCCAGGCAGTGCCAGCCGCGCGCGTAACGGTGGGTACGCTGGGCGTTCTCGATGTTGATTTCAGCGAGTTTGGTCATTGTTATTGTTCCTCGAATGCAGCCTTGGGGGCAGGCAATGCCCCCAAGAAATACAGGGTGATCCCATGGCGAACATCATTAAGCAGTCGCGCAAGCAGATCATCGTTCAATTGGACTAGATCAAATGCGACCTACTCTCAATCGGCGCCCATGGCACAACGGGCGCCGTACTTGCCGGTTACTGGCCGAAACGCCGCGCGGCCTCGGGGCCAAAGTCGCGGGGGCTGAAGCCGGGTTTGTTCAACAGGTAACCGTTGCGCTGCTCATTGATCAGGTTGAACGCCAGGTAGCTGCCGGCATTGAGGTCGTAGTACAGGCCCACACCCGCCTGCTGACGCTGACTTTCGTAGGCGTAGAAGTAGTTGACCATCGAGGTGCGCCACAGCTCGCCCCGGTTGTCGTAGTTATCGGCGAGCATCGGGAACCAGGTGTCTTCGTCGACATACAACTTGCGTTTGCCATACAAGTGGCGATAGCCCGGCTTGAGTGTGCCTTCCAGTTCCCAGACCCGATGGCGCTCATAACGCATGGCCTCGGGGTTGATGTGGCCGGGGGTCAGCAGGTCGGCGTACTTGAGATTGCCTGCATGCAAGCGATAGGTGTTGTAGGGTATGTACATCTCGCGCTTGCCGACGATCTTCCAGTCGTAGCGCTGGCCGGAACCGTTGAACAGGCGCACTTCGTCCACGGTGATCGAGCCTCCGCTGCCGGGGAACGACATGTCGAAACCATAGCCTGGCGACTGGCGCACGCGACGGGTGCCCGGATCGTAACGCCAGGCCTGGCGCGGTTCGGTCTTGTCGTTCCAGAACTCAGTGCCTGTATTGATCTCACCCTTGTCCCGTTGTGGCAGCAGGGTTTCATTTAGATAGAACGACGAGTTGCCGATGGTTTCGCCAATCTTGCCAGGCTCCAGCGACGGTGCCAGGTTGCGCGAATGCACGCGGCCCCAGTTGATGTTGCCGTCCTTGAGCACATAGGCGTTATCGGAGACATATTCCTCGGTCCAGGCGCGCAAGGTAAAAGTCGAGGCGTTCTTCAACAGCTCCAGGCCGCTGCGCGGTACCGGGAACGGTGTACCGCCGGTTTTGCCGACCACCCCTTCGCCATCATCCACCAGACGTGCCACGCTGGCGTTCTCGCGAGTGGCCTGGCAAACCGCGTCGTTGTAACGGAAATCCCGATGCGAGGGATAGACCGGCATTTTGTAGGTGCCTGGGTACAGCTTGAACAGGGCTTTCTGGCCATCGGACAGGTAGGCGTCGTGTTTCGCGATGTTCTGCGCGGTGATCACAAACAGCGGTTTTTCGTCCGGGTACGGATCCACCGGATGGTTGCCTGTGCCCTTGAAATCAACGTGGGGTGGTGCACCCAGCCACTTGCCGCTGAAGGCCGGAATGCTGCCGTCGGCATTGCCGGCCTTTTCCGCACCCAGGCACGTCAAGTCGTTGCCCAGGCGCGGGATGTCCTCTGGTGCGGCATTCACCGTGCCCACGGCACAGCATCCCAACAACAAGGTCATGGCCCAGCCAGAGGCCTGATTACTGCCGGTCATTTTTATTCTCCTTGGATTCGACAACGGTTGCCCAGTATCGACAGGCCAGGAAGCCGGCAGCATCGTCCGCACGGACTAACGCATTTTACCGCAGCCACGCCTCACAGCCGGGCCCCGTCCTGCTGCGGCGCACCCAGCGCCACCACGCTGTTGAGCATGATCCGCACCAGCTCGGTCTGACGCCGCACGCCGGTCTTGGAAAAAATCGAACGCAGGTGCGCACGCGCGGTATTACGCCGGATGTTAAGCAGTTCCGAGGCTTCCTCCAGCGACAAGCCGTTGGCCAATTCCAGGGCCAGCGCGGTTTCCGCCGGGGTCAGGTTATACAGTTGCGACGTCAGCACCGTGCTCACCAGCGACTTGCTCACCGCATCGCGCACATACACCACCACCGTCGGCTTGCCGGTGCCTTCGAGCAGATCCCGGGAGGGAATCAACTCCACCACAACCCCCAGGCTGACCTGCCCTGAAGGACGGGAAATCGACGTCGCCTCGGCCAACTGCACGCCCTTGGCGGTGCCCTGCCTGGCACGCTGGAAGGCGTTGCGTACCAGGCGCGTCAACTCGCGATTGTCACTTGGATAGGTCGCTTCCAGCCGCCCGCCCACCACCTTGAGGCCGTCCTGACTGGCGAGAATGTCCCGTGCCACGGGGTTGAGTTGCACCACGCTGCCGTTTTCATCGAGCACGATAGTCGCCACCGCGAGGCGGCTGATCGTCTGCGAATACAGACTGCCGAGGGACTCGCTGCGGTCGAGCAACGAATACATGTGCAAGGTCCGGCGCAGGTGCGGCAGCAACATGGCACACATGGCCCGCTCGGTGTCACCGAAAGCTGGTTGACCCCGGGGCCGATTGATCCGGAAACGCACCGTGCCGCCATCCGGCATGCGGATATCGGCACCGAGCATGTGGTAACAATCGTAGGGTTGGCAGTACAGCAGGTAAAACGCCGAACTGGCCCATTCGGCATCGCTGACCAGCTCATCGATGGTGAACACGGTGTCGGTGGGCAAGCCATCGAACAGGGTGGATTTGGCGTAGTAGGCGTAATGGTTGATCCCGCCCTGCCCCAGTTCGATATCACCGGCGACGACCATCGGTGACAGCAGCGGCTCATCCTGGACCCGCAGGATCAGAGTCACGAAATTGGCCTTGAACAAGCCGCGGATCTCGCGCAGCGAGTCGCTCAGGCAGCGGGTGTTCATCGCCGCTTCGTAGATGTTGCCGATGATCCGTTCGTATTCGGCCAGCTCCAGGCCCATTTGCGCCAGGACCTGTGCATTGGGCATACAACTTTGCATAACCATTCCCCAGCAGCGGGCCCGACCGGCGGGCCCCCATGGATTGAATCGAAACAGAGGCGGCGCCCCGCTCGTCTCACGGCAGCTCGAAAAGGCCGGCGGCGCCCATGCCGCCACCGATGCACATGGCGATCACTACATAACGCACGCCGCGCCGACGACCTTCGAGCAAGGCGTGACCAACCATCCGCGCGCCGGACATACCGAAGGGGTGCCCGATGGCAATCGCCCCGCCATTGACGTTCAGGCGTTCGGCCGGGATCTGCAGCGCGTCGCGGCAATGCAAGACCTGGCTGGCAAAGGCCTCGTTGATCTCCCACAGACCGATATCCGCCACCCCCAGGCCAAAGCGCTTGAGCAGTTTGGGAATGGCGATTACCGGGCCGATGCCCATTTCCTCAGGCGCGCAACCGGCCACGGCAATGCCGCGGTAGATGCCCAGTGGCGTCAACCCGCGACGCTTGGCCTCGGCTCGACTCATCAGCAGACTGGCCGCGGCACCGTCGGAGAACTGCGAGGCGTTGCCGGCGGTGACGAACTCGCCCTGCTCGATCCATTTGCCGTCCTTCCACACCGGCTTCAATCCCGCCAGGTCTTCCAGGCGCGTATTGGGCCGGTTGCACTCGTCACGCAAGACCTGCACGCGTTCATGGCCATTGGGCTGACCATCGGCGGCGAACAACAATTTGTCCACGCTCAGGCCGACGATTTCCTCGTCGAACAGACCGTCGCGCTGGGCGGCAGCGGTGCGCAGTTGGCTTTGCAGCGAGTATTCATCCTGGGCGGCGCGGCTGATGCCGTAGCGGCGCGAGACGATCTCGGCGGTTTCGATCATGGGGATGTAGGCACTGGGCATCACCTGCAGAACGGCTTCGGATTGCGCGCGAAAGCTGTTTTTGTGTTTGGTCTGGGTCAGCGATAGCGACTCCACACCGCCGCCGATGGCGATGCTCATCTCGCCGGTCATGATGCCCTTGGCCGCGACGCCGATACTCATCAGTCCCGAGGCACACATCCGGTCCAGGGCCATGCCCGGCACGCTGTCCGGCAAACCGCCGGTGTAGGCACAGAGCCGTCCGATGTTATAGGCCTGGGTGCCCTGCTGGACCGCTGCGCCCATGATCACATCCTCGACGTCAGCAGGCTCGATACCAGCGCGCTCGACCACTGCGCGCACAACATGGCCGCCCAGCACCGGGGCTTCGGTATCGTTGAACGATCCGCGAAACGACTTGGCCAGCGCGGTACGGGCGGTGGCGACAATGACAACTTCATTCTGGTCCATGGGCAACTCACTCGGAAATAGGGTTGAAGGTGTAGCGGCTGATGGTGTCGATCACGCAGCCCGGGCGCGCCTGGCCCTCGACTTCCATGGTCATGCGCACGACCAGTTGCACGGCGTCGCCCAGAGTTTCGGCGCGGATGATCCGGCCACTGCCGCGCACCCGCGAATCGACCTTGACCGGTGCCGGGAAGCGCACCCGGTCGCTGCCATAGTTGACGCCCATGGCCATGTTTTCGATGTTCATCAACTGCGGCATGAACAGATTGGCCAGGGACTGCGTCAGGTAACCGTGGGCAATGCAGGCACCAAAAGGACCGCTGGCGGCGCGTACCGGGTCGACATGAATCCACTGGTGATCACTGGTGGCTTGGGCAAACAGATCGATGCGGTGCTGGTCAATGGTCAGCCATTCGGTGTGGCCCAGGTCCAGGCCCTCGGCCGCAAGCAACGCCTGGGCACTACTGAAAACGTGACTCATGTGGCAATCCTCAAGCTTGCTGGGAACTGACGGACAGCACTTCGCCAACCATGTAGGAGGCGTAGTCGCTGGCCAGGAACATCATTACGTTGGCCACTTCCCAGACCTCGGCGGCGCGACCGAACGCCTCGCGCCCGGCCAGGCTCTCTAGCAGCTCTTCGCTGGAGGCTTTCTTGAGGAAATCGTGCAGGGCAATCGATGGCGACACGGCATTGATGCGCACGCCGAACTCGGCGGCTTCCAGGGCACTGCAACGGGTGAACGCCATCACCCCTGCCTTGGCGGCGGCATAGTGAGCTTGCTCTTTCTGTGCCCGCCAACCGAGCACCGAGGCGTTGTTGACGATGGCCCCGGCGCCACGACGCTGCATGTGCGGCAACATCGCCCGGGTCATGCGGAAGGTGCCGGTCAAGGTCACATCCAGCACCCGCAACCACTCTTCGTCGCTCATATCCATAACGCGCTTCTGGCCACCCAGGCCGGCGTTGTTGATCAACACATCGACCCCGCCCAGGGCCTCTTCGGCAGCAGCCACCAAGGCCTGGACTTCGTCTTCGATAGTCACATTGCACACCTGGCCATAAATCGCCTGCAAGCCAGTCTCGGCCTTGAGACGCTCCACTGCCTCCTCCAGCCGCCGCGCATGCACATCAGAAATCATCAGTGCCCGACAGCCTTCCTCGGCACTGCGGCGGGCCGCCGAATAACCGATACCGGCACCGGCAGCAGCGGTAATCAACACCGATTTTCCAGCCAGCAATTGATGACCGGGAACATAAGGGGGGGCTTGTTTCACAGCGTCTACCTCCGAAGAAATCAATACGCTGCATTTGTACGGAGAGGGCGTTGCGGGCGCATCGTCAAAATGGGGTATGGCGGCGGCAGGATGCTGCAAAAAAAATTGACTGTTGCAGGAGCGAGCCTTCTCGCGATAGACCTGAAGACGACGCGTTTATCCACAAACACGCGTTATCGCTAACGTCCATGTCGAGCAGGTTCGCTCCAACAGGGGGGGCTCAACTCCCCCAGACTTTCTGCGCCTTTGGCGCTTCGGCGAGAATGGCGTCCACTGCCGCGCCGATTTCATCGACCTGCCACAACGCGCCTTTGTCGCGAGTGACCCCGGTGCGCCAGCCGTCACCGAGGGAGATTCGCCCGCCCTGGCTTTCGAAGATCTGGCCGCTGATGTGCGCCGATGCAGGGCTACCCAGCCACACGACCAGCGGCGCGACGTTCTCCGCTGCCCAGGCGTCGAAGCTGCCGTCATCGGGTTTTTTCACCACGTCGGGCATGGCGCTCTCGGTCATCGAAGTGCGTGCGGCCGGTGCCAGCGCGTTGGCAGTAACGCCGTAGCGGGCCAATTCCGCTGCTTGCACCAGGGTCAGGGAGGCGATACCGCCCTTTGCCGCCGAATAATTGGACTGCCCCACCGAGCCCTGCAGGCCGGCGCCGGAGCTGGTGTTGATGATCCGCGCGTCGACCGGCGTACCGGCCTTGGCCAGATCGCGCCAGCGACGACCAAGGATATTGGCCAGGCAGTAGTGACCCTTGAGGTGGACGCGCATGACCATGTCCCAGTCTTCTTCACTGAGGCTGATAAACATGCGGTCGCGCAACACCCCGGCGTTGTTGATCAGCACATGCACTTCACCGAACGCTGCCAATGCCGCATCGACAATACCCTGCGCAGTGGCCAGGGTGGTGATGTCGTCACTGTTGGCAATCGCCTGCCCACCGTTGACGCGGATCTCCCCCGCCACGTCTTCTGCAGCCTCGGCGCGAATATCGTTGACCACGACATTGGCCCCTTGGGCGGCGAACGCCAGGGCGTAGGCGCGACCGAGGCCACCGCCGGCCCCGGTGATGATCACGGTGCGGTCTGCACAGATAGCCATGTTTGACTCCTTGATAAATAGCTGACCGCGCGCCGGAAGCGGCGGCCGCAAAAAAAATTACAAGCGTTCGATGATGGTCACGTTGGCCTGGCCGCCGCCTTCACACATGGTTTGCAAGCCATAGCGGCCACCGCTGCATTCCAGTTCGTTGAGCAGCGTGGTCATCAGTCGTGCGCCGGTCGCGCCCAACGGATGGCCGAGGGCAATCGCACCGCCATTGACGTTAGTGCGCGCAGGGTCGTAATCCAGCTCCTTGGCCCAGGCCATGACCACCGAGGCAAAGGCTTCGTTGATCTCCACGCGGTCGATGTCGGCCATGCTCAGGCCGCTTTTGGCCAAGGCCCGGCGGGTAGCCGCAATCGGGGCGGTGAGGTGCCAGATCGGATCGTCACCGAGCACCGTCAACTGATGAATCCGTGCCCGTGGCGTCAGGTCGTAGCGCTTGAGCGCCGCCTCGGACACCACCAGCAACGCCGCCGAGGCGTCGCAGGTCTGGCTGGAAACGGCCGCGGTGATCGAGGGAAATTGCGGGTCCACCGGTTGCAATTCGGCCATCTTCGCCAAGCTGCTGTGGCGCGGGGTTTCGTCCACCGCCAGGCCCTGGCAACTGACGATTTCCCGGGCAAAGCGGCCACTGGCGATGGCCGCCAAAGCGCGTTCGTGGCTTTGCAAAGCAAACGCTTCCATTTGCTCGCGGCTGATCTGCCAGTGATCGGCAATCCGTTGTGCCGCGTAGAACTGGTTCACTGGCTGCTGGCCAAACCGCGCGCGCCAGCCGACGCTGCCCGAGAACGGGTCAGCAAAACCCAGCGGCTGGCCGGCGAGCATTGCCGAGGAAATCGGGATCTGGGTCATGGTCTGTACCCCGCCCACCGCAATCACATCCTGGGTGCCGCTCATCACCGCCTGCGCGGCGAAGTGCAGCGCCTGTTGCGACGACCCGCACTGGCGATCGACTGTGGTGCCGGGCACCGTCAGGGGTAAACCGGCGGCTAGCCAACTGGTGCGGGCGATATCGCCGGCCTGGGAACCGATGGTGTCGACGCAACCGAATATCACGTCGTCATAATCTTCCGCAGGGATCGCATTGCGCTCCACCAGCGCCTTGAGCACATGGGCGCCCAGGTCAATCGCGTGGATCTCGCTCAGCCCTCCCTTGCGTTTGCCGGTAGGGCTGCGCAGTGCATCAACAATGTAGGCCTGTGCCATGACTCATTCCTCGAAAGTATGCCCCGGCCCCAGGCCGGTGGCGTCGGCGAACAGGTAGTCGCTGACACGGGTTTTGTGGAAGCCGCGGTCCCCCCAGGACGCATCGAGGGCCCAGGCTCGCTTCATGAACATTTGCAGATCCACTTCCCAGGTGTACCCCATCGCACCGTGCACCTGGATACCTTTGCGCGCGGCAATCCAGCTCGCCTCATTCGCCGCCAGACGCGCTTGGGAAACCCAGACGCCAGCGTTGACGTCCCCCCGAGCCAAGGCATGGGCGGCGCGGTACAGCACCGGCTTGGCCTGTTCGATGTAACGGGCCACGTCGGCCAGGTGATGTTTGACCGCCTGGAAACTGCCGATCGGTTTGCCGAACTGTTTGCGTTGGGCCACGTAGTCCACCGACAGGTCCAGCATGCGCTGCGCCAGCCCTAACAGTTGCCCGGCCACCGACAGCGCGCCACGGTCCAACAGGCGTTCCTGCAAAGCCCGACCCTGCTCGCCACTGGCCACGCAGGTCGCCGCGGACGGAGTCCAGCTCACCCGGCCCAGACGTCGCGAAGCATCGATGCTCGGGTGGTTTTCCACGTCCACTTCGGTTCGCGGCACCACGTGGATGTCGTCGCCGTCGGTGAGTATCAACACTTCGGCCAGTTGCGCGTCGCTGACCAAGGCATTGACAGGATGACTGATTGCCATGCGCAAACTGCCATCGGCGATCCGTGGCAACAGATCGGCGCGGGCGGGATGCCCCGCGGGCAGAGCGGCGAGCAAGCCACTGGCGACATAGGCGGTGTCGGCCAAGGAATCAGGAATGGCGTAGTAACCCAGATCCTGGGTCATCAGCGCCCAGGTTACATCGTCCATGCCAAGGCCACCTTCAGCCTCGGGCACCGACAAAGCGGTCAGGCCCTGATCAGCGATCTTGTTGCGCAAGTCCCGAGAGCGCCCGGCATCGGTCTCCCAGATTTCCCTGAGCATTTCCGGTGCGGCTTCGGTCATCAGGAAACGACTGATGGCTTCGCGGAACGCCAACTGGTCATCGTTAAAAGTGAAGTCCATGGGCGGCCCCTTATTTCGGCAAGCCGAGCATCCGCTCGGCAATGATGTTGCGCTGGATTTCGTTGGTGCCGGCGTAGATCGGGCCGGATTGGGCGAACAGAAAGCCCTCCAGCCAACCCGCCGCATCACCCGCCTGCGCGCCCTTGTCCAGCAGTTCTCCACGCGTGCCGAGAATGCGCATGGCGGTCTCGTGCATCTTCAGGTCCAGCTCCGACCAGATGATTTTGTTGATGCTCGACTCGGCGCCGACCTGCTCGCCTCGGCTCAAACGCCCGACGGTGTAATAGGCCGACAGCGCGTAGGCCTCGGCGCCCATCCAGGTCTCCAGTACCGCCTCGCGCAGACCCGGGTCGCGGTCGGCGCTCGCGCGGTTCGCCTTATACAGTTCGACCAGCTTGCGGGCCGTGGCCTGGAAACGCGCCGGGGAACGCAACAGCAGCCCGCGCTCGAAACCGGCGGTGGCCATTGCCACGTGCCAGCCTTGTCCTTGGTCACCGATGCGGTTGGCCACCGGCACTCGCACATCGTCGAAAAACACTTCGGCAAAAGCATCTTTGCCATTGAGCGCCTTGATCGGGCGAATGCTCACCCCCGGCGTGTCCAGCGGCACCATGATGAACGACAGGCCGTGGTGACGAGCCGATCCTGGCTCGCTGCGGAACAGGCCGAACAGCCAGTCGGCGTAGATCGCCCGGGTCGACCAGGTTTTCTGCCCATTGATCACGTAATGATCGCCGTCGAGCAGCGCCTTGCTGGTGATCGCCGCCATGTCGGAACCGGCGTTGGGCTCCGACCAACCTTGCGCCCACATGTCCAGGCTGGCGGCCATGCGTGGCAGGAAACGCTTTTTCTGCTCCGGGGTGCCAAATTCCATCAGCGTTGGCCCCAGCAGCAACTGGCCGTTCTGGTTGACGCGCATCGGTGCGCCAGCACCGTAATACTCTTCCTCGAAGATCAGCCACTCGATCAGGTCGCTACCGCGACCGCCGAGTTCGGCCGGCCACATCACCATCGACCAGCGGCTCTCGAACAGCTTGGCCTCCCAGGCGCGGTGCTGTTCAAAGCCTTCGCGAGTGTCATAGCTCGCCAGGGGCTCGCGTGGCAGGTTGGCCGCCAGCCAGGCACGGACTTCGGCGCGGAAGGCGTTTTGCTTGGGGGTATAAGTCAGGTCCATGGCGTTATCTCAGAACTTGGCGTCGCGTTTTTCGACGAAGGCCCGGCGCGTTTCCGCAGAGTCCGGGCTGCTGTAGGCCTGCATGGTGAAGCCCTGTTCCCAGCGGTATTTATCTTCCAGGTTGCCGTCTTCGATGCCGTTCAAGGCTTCCTTGGCGATGCGGATCATCGCCGGGCTCTTCTCGGCGATTTTCGCCGCGATGCCCAGGGCGGTTTCGCGCAACTGGTCCTTGCTGACGACGCGCTCGATAAAGCCGTATTGCAGCGCTTCTGGAGCGCCGATGCTGTCGCCGGTAAAAAACAGGTATCGGACTTTTTGCACCGGGAACAGGCGCTGCAGATGCGCACCTCCGCCCATGGCGCCGCGGTCGACTTCCGGCAAGGCGAAGGTCGCGCAGTCGGAGGCGAGGACGATGTCCGCCGCCCCGGTGATGCCGATGCCACCGCCCAGGACGAAGCCATGGACCGCGACAATCACAGGCACCGGGTTGCGGTGCACGGCCTTGAAAGTGGCGTAGTTACCGGCATTGACCTCGACTATCCGCTCTGGATATTGGTCCAGCTCCTTGATGTCGACCCCGGCGCAAAAGCCGCGGCCTTCGGCGCGGATGACGATCACCCGTACCTCGGGGTTGGCCCCGAGGGCTTCGATTTCCCGCGCCAGGGCGTGCCATTGCTGACTGTCGAGGGCATTGACCGGGGGCTTGGCGATCACCAGCTCGGCGATCCCCTGATTGAGTTGTGTGGTAAATGCCTGGTTCACAGGGGCTCTCCAATACTGGCGGGGTGGTTCGAGGTGTGTGTCTGGCTGCGCGCAAGGAGCGCGTCCAGGCACTGCTGGGCCTCGCTGGCGATGCCTTCGATGACTTCGCGGCAACTGAGCAACTCGCCGATAGCGGCCGCGACCTGGCCACTGGGCAGGATGCCCTCGTCCGGGGCGCCATCGACCATCGAGCGCTGCAACAGCACCGGCTGGTTAGCTGCCATCACCACTTGCGACAACTGCGACGGGTCTTCACGCAACGCGCTGAGGAAGACTGCAGCCATGTGCCCCAGGCTCATGCCAGTCTGCTGTTTCCACTGCCACGCGCTACCCAGGGCAATACGCAGGCGACCGAAGGGGCCTGCCTGCTCCAGGTGATTGATGAAGCGGTTTTCGATCATGCGGTGGCGCATGCCATCCACTGCCGTGGTCACGCGCACCCGCTGCGGATCGTTGACCTTCAGGTAGCGTTCCAGGGTCGCGGCCGGGGTCGGCGATTCGCGGGTCATGAGAAACCGCGTGCCCATGGCGATGCCGGCGCCACCGGCGGCCAGCACCGAGGCCAGGCCACGGCCTGTGGCGAAACCACCAGCGGCGATCACCGGCACCTTGACCGCCGACAGTACCTGGGGCAGCAGGATGGAACTTGGCACGCCGCCGGTATGGCCGCCGCCCTCGCCGCCCTGGATAGTGATCAGGTCGGCACCCAGTTCCACCGCTTTGAGTGCATGCTTCAAGGCGCCGACGGTGGGAATGCACAGCACCTTGGCCGCCTTGAAGCGCGCGATGGTCTGCTTGTCCGGGCCGCGCCCGTAACTCACGGCGCGCAGGCGATACTTGATCGCCAGGTCGACGCACTGCGCGGCGTTGTCCTGGAACATATGGAAATTGAGCCCGAAGTTGCTGGTGCCGGTGGCGTCGATCACCTTGCGGATTTCGCCTTCCAGTTCATCAGCCGCGATGGTCGCCCCGGCCAGGAAACCGAAGCCCCCGGCCTGGGTCGTGGCGATCACCAGGTTGGCGTCGGCGACCCAGCCCATGGCGGTTTGCACTATCGGATAACGGCAACCAAGGGCCTCGGTCAGCGGAGTATCCAGCCAGCGGTTCATTGGCTGTTGTCCTCGGCCTGCTTGTTGGCCCGGGCCATGCCCTTGGCATCGAAGCCGCCCAGTTTGTCGCCGGACAACAGCTCGTTATGGGCATGGGCAAAGTGGTGCCAGGCGAACACTGCATCCATTGCGGTGCGCTTGCCTTGCAGGTCCTCGACGTGATTGATCGCCTGCTTGGTCAGGGCCAGGCCCATGCGCGGCTGGCGGGCAATGCCGGCAGCCAGGGCATAGGTGGCCGACTCCAGTTCTTCACGGGTCACCAGGCGGTTGACCATACCCACTTGCCAGGCCCGGTTGGCGCTCATTCGATCACCGGTGAAGAGGAATTCCTTGGCGATGCGCGGATTCATTTCATAGGGGTGGGCAAAGTACTCCACCCCTGGAATACCCATGCGCACCACCGGATCCTGAAAGAACGCGTCGTCGCTGGCGACGATCAGATCGCAGACCCAGGCCAACATCAGACCACCTGCGATACACGCGCCATGGACCATGGCAATGGTCGGCTTGGGCAGTTCACGCCAGCGCCGGCACATGCCCAGGTACACCTCCTGCTCGCGGGCATACAACTGCTCGCCACCGGGTTTGTTGGTGTGATCCCACCACAGGTGCGCGCGCTCGAACGGCTTGTCGATGTCGCGCCCGGGGGTACCGATATCATGTCCCGCCGAGAAGTGCTTGCCGTTGCCCCGCAGGACGATGACCTTGACGCTGTCGTCGTTCACCGCCTGGCGAAAGCATGCATCCAGGGCGTAGGTCATCTGCGAGTTTTGCGCATTGTTGAAGGTCGGCCGGTTCAGCGTCAGCGTGGCGATACCCTCGGCCACGCTGTACAGCACCGGGGTGTCCGTCTCATAGACGGCGTTGTCCTGGCGGACGATGAATTCACTGTCGCTGCTGTGCATGCTCGCCTCCTTGTCTCAAACCGTACGGATACCGGGGGGGTTGCCCTTGATCGCCGTGGCGCGGTAATCGTGGGGGTCGAGTCGACGGATCAGGGCCAACTGCTCAGGGGTGGGATGCACGGTTTCTTGCAAATGCGCGGACTTGAGCAACGGGAAGCCGGTGTTTTCCTGGACCTGCTCGAAACTCACCCCTGGGTGCAAAGAGCGCACCTGCACCGCACGTTCCGGGCCATTGAAATCCATGACGCACAGGTCGCTGACCACGCAATGGATGTCCATCAAGTCGCGGCGCGCACCTTCGGGCCAACGCTCGGCCTTGAAGCCGACACCGCTGACCATGTCCACTTCACCGCTGACGAAAACCCGGCTGTTATGGCTGGGCACGAAGAATGAATTGAGGTGATTGATGCTGTTGCCGGGCAAGCCACGCACGCCAAGGATCGCAGTCTTGGGCTTTTGATAATCGCCGACGCAGGACAGGTTGGTCTGGCCCCAACGGTCGATCTGGGTCGGGCCGATCATCGCGTGGCGGCGCCCACCCCATACGCATTCGAAGACGCGCTCGAACGACATGTAGCCCGAGTAGCGCGGCACGTAGTCGCCACGCGGGCCCAGCGGGATCGGCTCTTCGACCAGGAATGCCTCGCTGTCGGTCATCAGCAGTTCCGGGCTGTGGGTCAGTTTGGCCAGGCTGGCACCCAGGCGCGGGATCACGCCCAGGCCCGAGGCAATCAGTTCACCATTGCCGCGCCAGGCTTCGGAGGCGGCAACAATCATCAGTTCAGCGAGAGTGAAATCACAGGTTGCAGACATAGTCGCTACTCCTCAGAACAGGGGAAGGGGCAAGGCGCCCATGGATTCGGCACCGCCGTTCTGTGCCTGATAGGTCTGTTCGCCACCGGTGACGAAGGTCTGCACATAGTCTTGCCAGCCGTTTTCCGCCTGGCTGCTGGCGACATAGCTTTTCAGGTGCTTGAGGTCCCAGCCATAATCGGGGGCGCAAAGTGTCGGATGCGCACCGAACGGCGCATGCACCACTCCGCTCACCAGGTAACGCTCGAAGGTATTGAAGCGGGCTTGATCTGCGTTCAATTCCAGGCGCTCTTCGAGGCGCTCGCAGGAGACAAAGCACTGCTTGGCGGCACGGGCGAACAGGTGGTCGAAATACGGGTCCGGCCCGGTCAACAGGCAGTTGCCCAGGCGGTCGGCGACGTTGGCATGCACGAACGCCACGTCGAGATTCAGCGCCGGCATGGCCAGCAACACCTCGCCATCGGCGTAGGGCGACTGGATTGTCTTGAGCTCTGGATTCAGGCGCGTCACATCAGTGGCCAGGCCACAACGGGTCGGCAGGAACGGCAAGCGCATGCCGGCCGCGCGCAGGCCCCATTGGAACATGCCTTCGTCCAGCTCCATCAGCTCCAGCTCGCCGGCTTCGCGAGCCTTGCGGTAGTAAGGTTCCAGCGGAATGGCATCGAGAGTGGCGAAGCCGAACACCAGCTTTTTGACCTTACCGGCGGCGCACAACATGCCCACTTCCGGACCGCCGTACGCGACCACGATCAAGTCCTTGACCGGTGAACGCAGGATCTCGCGCACGATGGCCATCGGCTTGCGCCGCGGGCCCCAACCACCGAAACCGATGGTCATGCCATCGCGCAATTGAGCGACCGCATCGGCCGCTGTCAGTTGTTTGTTCATTTTGATCACTCCTTACTGTTGGCCGACGGAAAAGTCGTGCCCCCAAATGCTCACGCGGGTGAATTCGAACGCTGAATGTTCAGCCCAGTCGACTTGCAACCCACCAAAGCCGTACTCGAGATCGAAACCGGACGGCGTCTTCATGTAGAAACTGGTCATGCGGTCATTGAGGTGCTGGCCGAGGGTGGCCGACAGGCGCACGTCATGGGCGCGCAGACGGTCATGGGCACGGCCGACTTCGGTCATCGAGTCGACCTCGACCATCACGTGCACACAACCTGAGGGCACCGGGTACTCGGCCAGGGCCAGGCTGTGGTGGCGCGCATTCTGGCAATGCAGGAAGTGAATGCGGATCGGCGGGGCCGACGGGTCGGGACGGAAGTTGAAAATGTCCGACAGCTTGAAGCCCAGCACATCCTTGGCGAACGCCAGGGTGGCGTCGAAATTCGGTGCCGGCAGCACCGCGTGGCCCAGGCCCATGTCGCCGGTAATGAAGCGCGGCACGCCTTGAGGCGAGATGAACGGCAGGCAGTCGGAGCGATGGCCCCAGCTCAGTTCATGGCAGTTGCCCGATGGATCGGTGAGCTTGACCAGCGCCTGTACGCCACGCTGCTCGATCTCGTCGGCAGAGCCCGGCTGCCATTCGATGCCGGCAGCGCTCAGGTGCTCAAGTGCGGCCTGGAACGCCGGCTCGTTAGCCAGCTCCCAACCGCAAGCCAGAAAACGCGCCTCGCGGCCTTCGACGATCAGCATGCGAAAGGGACGCTCGTCCATTTTCACGTACAAACCACCACTTGGCGCTTGCTGTACCTGCATGCCCAGCACGTCTTCGGCATAACGCTGCCAATGGCTGAGGTTTTCGATCTGCGAGACGAAATAGCTCAAACCGCGAATGTCGATCATGCCTTGGTCCTCGTTGGCTGGATGGCTTACGTGGCAGGCATTGTGCTAAGCGCCATCTTGCGCTTCATCGTCCGTTGAGACTAAGCCCCTTCAGGAGAACGATGGTGCGTCCTTCCTAGTCCGTTTTAGTGATTCGAACACCACCACCACCGCCCCAGACTCGCGCATCCTTCCGCCTTGCAGAGACCGCCCCCATGGAGTTCGCTTTTACCGAAGAGCACCTGATGATTCGCGACAGCGCCGAGCGTTTTCTCGCTCAGGCCAGCGACTCGCATGCCGTGCGCGCCGCTATGAACCGCCCGGATGCGCATGACCCCGAGGTTTGGCGGCGGATCGGCCAGGAGCTGTATTGGCCCGCGTTGATGGTGCCCGAGCGCTTTGGCGGCATGGGCCTGGGTTTTGTCGAACTGGCGATCCTGCTGGAGCAAAGCGGTCGCTACCTGCTGGGCTCGCCACTATTCGCCACGGCGTGCCTCGCCACGCCGGCCCTCTTGCTGGGGCACAACGAGAGCGTGCAAGAGCATTGGCTGGGGGCGATTGCCGCCGGCGAAACCCGCGCCACCCTGGCCTTTGCCAGCGTTCCAGGACTCGAGGCATGCAGTGTTCAAGCCGTGGCCGAGCCGTGCCCGGGAGGTTGGACCCTTCAGGGTCAGTACGCACAAGTCATCGATGGCGCCTCGGCCGACCTGCTGATCGTCGCCGCCCGCGCCCCCGGTTCACAGGGCGAACATGGCATCAGCCTGTTCGTCTTGCCTGGCGATTCGCCGGGTGTGATCCGCACGCCCCTGGCTACTCTTGACCAGACCCGTCGCCTGGCACGCATTGAACTGCATCGGGTGTCGGTCGGCGAGGCACAGTTGCTTTGCGGCCCCGAGCAAGGCTGGGCGGTGCTGCGCGACACCCTGCTGATCGGCGCCATCGGGCTTGCTGCCGAGCAAACGGGCGGCGCGCAACAGGCCTTGGACCTGACCCTGGCGTACATTGCCGAACGCCGACAATTCAAACGCACTATTGCCAGTTTTCAGGCGATCAAACACCGTTGTGCCGACATGATGCTGCAAGTCGAGTGCGCCCGGTCGGCGGCCTACTACGCCGCCTGCGTGGCTCAGGAACGCCTCGACCCGAATGGCGATGCCGCTGTGACCCGCGAACTTGAGCAAGCCGCCGCGACCGCAAAAATCCATGCCAGCGAAGCGTTTTTCCATTGCGCGGCCGAGTCGATCCAGCTGCATGGCGGCGTCGGTTTTACCTGGGAATACGACCCACACCTGTACTTCAAACGAGCCCGCGCCGGCGAGCATCTGTTGGGTAGCCCGGCGCTGCACCGCGAGCGTCTGGCCGCGCACCTTTTGGGAGAGAAAGCATGAAAATCGGTTTCAGTGGTGCAGATGAAGTGTTTCGCGAGGAGGTCGCCCAGTGGCTGGCCGAACACCTGAGCGGCGAGTTTGCGCCGTTGCGCTTTCGCGGCGGCCCGGGGGATGAGCACAGTTTCCCTGAAGAGCGTAAAGCCTGGGAACGCCGGCTTGCCGCCGGTGGCTGGATCGGCGTTGGCTGGCCGAAGGAACACGGCGGACGCGGACTGTCGATCAGCCAGCAGGTAATCTTCCACGAGGAATATGCCCGCGCCGGTGGCCCCGGGCGCATGGGCCATATCGGCGAAGGCCTGGTCGGCCCGACACTCGCTGCCTTCGGCACTGCGCCCCAACAGCAACGCATGTTGCCCGGCATCCTCGACGGCAGCCAGTTCTGGTGCCAGGGCTACTCGGAGCCGGGTGCAGGCTCGGACCTGGCCAACGTGCAGACCCGGGCGAAGCTGGATGCCACGGGCGAGCACTGGTTGATCAGCGGGCAAAAGGTCTGGACCTCCCTGGCCCACGAGGCCGACTGGTGTTTCGTGCTGGCGCGCACCGAACCTGGCAGCCAGGGCCATCATGGTTTGTCGTTCCTGTTGGTGCCGATGGCCCAGGACAGCATCCGCGTGCAACCGATCCAGCAATTGACCGGTACCAGTGAATTCAACGAGGTGTTCTTCGACCAAACTGTTACCCATGCCGACAACATGATCGGTCAACCGGGCGATGGCTGGAAGATCGCCATGGCACTGTTGGGATTCGAGCGCGGCGTATCGACGCTGGGCCAGCAGATGCAGTTCCACAACGAACTCGACGAAATCATCCGCATCGCCCGCGCCAACGGCACTGCCCGCGACCCGCTATTGCGCCAGCGCATCGCCCAGGCCTGGGCCGGTCTCAAGGTGTTGCGCTACAACTCACTGCGCATGCTTTCAGGTCCGCAAGACGGCAACCTGAGTCGTGAAGCGATGATCTACAAACTGGCCTGGTCCACCTGGCACAGCGATCTGGGCAAACTGGCCATGGATGTGCTGGGCGATGCCGGGGAAATCCTCGACGCCGCGCCCTACCAGCTCAGCCGCCTGCAGTCGCTGTTTCTGTTCACCCGCTCCGATACCATTTACGGCGGCAGCAATGAAATCCAGCGCAACGTGATTGCCGAACGGGCGCTGGGCATGCCGCGCGAAGCACGGGTAAACGCATGATCTGAACAGTTCTACAAACCTGAGGGAGCGAGGCGGCTCGCTCTCAAGGGGGTATGCCGTCACGCAAGAAAAAAAGGGCGGCACCTGCACGGGCCGCCCTGATTGTTCAGCGCACCCGTATTTTCGGGTCGTGCGCTCCACGGCGCAGGGTGTTGAGGAAGCCTTCCAGTGGTGCCGGTTCGGCGATCTGCGGCAAAGCGTCCTTGTCCGGACGTTGCGCCCAGAACGCATCCCACGACGGAAACAACTCATGGAAGGTGCCGGCGTACGGCTCGCGCCCTGGCCAACGCATTTTCAGGCCGCCAATCGGTGGCTTGTTCAGGTCGGTCGCGTACCAGTAGCACGGCAAGCGGCGACGGAAGCACCAGCGCCCGTCGATCCGCTCGTAGTCGTCCCAGTACAGCATCTGCATGATCACCCATTCGGGACCGGTTTCATGCTCGTTCTTGGAATAGACCACACCTGTGGCGTGATCGGCATCGCTGAACTCGATGATGTGCTGCCCCAGGTGATGGGAAGTGCCGTGGAACTGCTTGCGCATGGTTTCGTCCAGCCACACCTTGAGGTGCGCACGACCGCTCTTGTCGCGGCCCACGCGCACGTCCGGGGCAAAGCAGTTGGCCATTGCATCCATGTCACGCATGTCCAGAGCCAGGGCGTACTTGCCTGCCAGTTGGCGGATAGCGTCCAACGACTCCAGGCGGTCTATGCGCTCAAGCAGCGCGGCGGATTCCAGGCCCATCAGTCGAGCACCGTGTACAGGTCCGAACCGCGTCCGCCGTCCACGGCCAGGCTGGCACCGGTGACATACGAAGCCTCGTCGCTGGCCAGGAACAGGATGGCGTTGGCCAACTCCACCGGCAGGCCGACCCGTTTCATCGGGATCACTTTTTCGGTGTTGCCGCGAGTCTTGGCGTCGCCCAGCATGCCGGCTGTGGCCGGGGTGTCGACCACGCCCGGGATGATCACGTTGCAACGAATATTATTGGGCGCACCTTCACTGGCCGCCGCCCGGCTGAAATTGATCACCGCGGCCTTGGCCGCCGAGTAACCAGCCATCCACGCGGTGCCGAACAGGCCACAGATCGAAGCGATGTTGACGATCGAACCGCCCCCCTGCTCCTTCATCAACTGCATCGCCGTGCGGGTGCCCCAGAAGGTGCCGTCGACGGTGGTGGTGAAGTTGGCGTGCCAGTCGGCGGTGGTCATGGTGTCGATGCCACCCCAAGTGTAGGCCATCGCGTTGTTGACCAGAATATCCAGGCGACCGTGGCGCTGAGCCGTGGCTTGCAGCGCGCCGACGTAGGCATGCTCATCGCTGACATCGGCCACGGCGATCTCGGCCTGGCCACCTTGGGCACGGATTTTTTCCAGCACGCCTTGCAGCGGCTCGATGCGGCGCCCGCACAGCACCACCGTCGCACCCTCTTCGGCGAATCGCAGTGCAGTGGCTTCGCCGATGCCGGAACCGGCGCCGGTAACGAAGGCGATTTTTCCTTGTAAACGCTTGCTCATGGGTGACTCCCTGATCAGATAAAGGCCATGCCGCCGTTGACGGCGATGTTCTGCCCGGTCATGAAACTGGCGTCTTCGCTGGCCAGGAACACCGCGACTTTGGCGATCTCGTCGGTCTCGCACATGCGCCCCAGGGGCACGTTTTTCAGCAGAGCCTGCATGTATTCATCAGGGATGCCGGCCATCATCGGCGTGTTGGTCGGCCCTGGCACCAAGGTGTTGACGCGGATGCCGCTGGCCGCCAGTTCACGGGCGATCGAACGGGTCAGGCCCATCACTCCGGCTTTCGAGGCGCAGTAGTGGCTTGGACCGTCACCGGTCAGCGCGGCGGTGCTGGAGAGGTTGATGATCGCGCCCTTGCGACCACCCTTGACCATCAGTTTTGCGCCCTCACGGCAGCACAGGAACGTGCCGCCCAGGTTCACGCCGATCACTCGCGCCCAGCTCTCGTCCGGGGTTTCGAGGAAGCTGTCCAGCCCGCCCACGCCAGCGTTGTTGACCAGGATGTCGAGGCCGCCGAAGTGTTGCTCGGCCTGGCCCATGGCATCGGCCACGGAGGCGCTGTCACCGACGTTGCAGGACAGGGCCAGGACCTTGTCACCGAGGTCTGCCAGGCTTTCGGCCAGGGACGTCTGATTCAGGTCGACAGCTACCACGCTGGCGCCTTCGGCGACAAAGCCACGCACGATGGCCTGGCCCATGCCCTGCCCGGCGCCTGTCACAAAAGCCACTTTGTTGAGTAACTTCATAGCAATCTCCTAGTGTGCAAATACGCTGCGGCCCGCTGCCCTTGCAGTGGCGCCGTCCCCTGCATGATTAGCGGCAAGCACCCGGGGCCACATCGTCCGATGGGACTATCGCCGCGTGGTCTGAACGGACGATGTGGATAACCCGATCAGCGCCCAGCATTCGCAAGGCGCGCACCACGCCAGGCGCTGTATTCCCCTTCATTGCGTTGCAGCGGCTGGCGCGGCTGTGCTTCATGAATCGACCATCAATGGAGAACTCCATGAACCAACCCGTAGATCTGCCCCTGCCCGTAGGCCAATACGCCAGCCTGCCCAACGGCCTGCACCTGCACTATCTGGATGAGGGCGCAGGCCCCGTGGTGCTGTGGCTGCACGGCAGTGGGCCCGGCGCCAGTGGTTTCAGCAACTTCAAGGGCAACTATCCGCAACTGGTCGCCGCGGGCTATCGCAACATCGTGCTCGACCTTCCGGGTTTCGGTCGCTCGGACAAACCCGAGGATGTGCAGTACAACCTGGATTTCTTCGTCGACTGCGTGGCAGCGTTCCTCGAGGCTATCGGTGTGCGGCGATGCACGCTGCTGGGTAACTCACTGGGCGGCGCGATTGCCCTCGGTCTGGCCTTGCGCTTGCCGCAACTGCCGCAGAGCCTGATCCTGCTGGCACCGGGCGGTGTCGAGGAGCGGGAAACCTACTTCAAGATGGAAGGCATCGTGCGCATGATCTCTCTGTTCAGCGCAGGCCCCATTGGCATGGAGCAGATGCGCAGCATGATGAGCCTGCAGTTGTTCGATGCTTCGATCCTGCCTGAAAGCCTGCTGCAAGAGCGCGTGGCGGTGGCAGTGACCCAACCGAAGAATCTGTTCAGCACGATGATGGTGCAGAACATGGAATCACGCCTGGGTGAGATCGAGTGCCCGATCCTCGGTTTCTGGGGAAACAACGATCACTTCAACCCGATCAGCGGCGCCCAGCGCATCATCGACGGAGCGCCGAATGCCCGCTTTATCGTCCTCAACCGCTGCGGCCATTGGGTCCAGGTGGAACACCGAGAACTGTTCAACCGCAGTTGCATCGAGTTCCTGCAGCACGGTTGATCCGGGCGAAGCGGTGAGCGAGGCTTGCCAGCGATGACGGCGTCAGCTTCACCACCGCATCGCCAGCAAGCCGGCTCCTACAGGCGAACCAAGTGCAGGTGTATCTGTCACTCCGCCGCCTTCTGGCTGTTCAACACGGCATCACCGGGCTGGCCCAGTACGCAGGAGGTGCCGCCGGGGGTGTACATCATGGCCACACAGCGGTTGCAGGCGGTGCAGATAGAGTCTCGACTGGCGCCGCTGGCGAGTTTGTTGACGTAGTCATTTTCAGCCAGCAACACCCGCCCCATGGCAACCAGGTCAAAGCCCTCGGCCATGATCTTTTCGATACTCGCCATGCTCTTGGCACCGCCCAGGTAAGCCAGCGGCATTTTTACCGCCTCCCGCACCTTGCGCGCATGTTCGAGCAGATACAGTTCACGGAACTCCACGGTCGGCTCTTTGCGACGCTGGATAGCCATCGCCAGGGCGATGATCTTGTTCTTCTGCTGCACGCGGTTTTCCTTTGGGAACGAAGAACCAAACATAGTGGTGATCGATTCGGCGTTCATCCCGGCGCTGAGTACCAGCAGATGCGCGCCCTCTTCTTCCAGCATGCGGGCGATCTGCGCTCCGTCTTCGGCGCTGTTACCGGCGCGCACGCCTTCGGTAATGCTGTACTTGCAGATCACCGCCATTTCCGTGCCGACCGCTTCCAGCACTGCGCGCAGTACCCGGCGCGGAAACCGCAGGCGATTTTCCAGGCTGCCGCCGTACTGGTCGCGGCGCTTGTTGTACATCGGCGAAATGAACTGGCTCAGCAAGTAGCCGTGGCCCATGTGGATTTCCACCGCATCGAAGCCAGCCTGACGTGCCAAACGCGCGCCTTGGGCGAAATCGCGCACCACTTGTTGCATGTCGGCTTCGTTCATCGCCTGCTTGAGGAACATCCCGCTCATCAGGCCAATCTTGTTAAAGCCACCGCTGGCCGAAAGCGGACGCTTGGTCGAGCGCTCGCGAATAAAGGTAAAGCAACCGCCGTGGGTGATCTGCGCGCTGGCCAGTCCACCGCACTGGTGCACGGCGTCGGTCAGCGCCTTGAAGTGCGGCACGCTGGATGGGGCGAGGATTAATTGATTGGGCAGGGTGCGACCATCGCTACTCACAGCGCAATAAGCCACGGTGGTCAGAGCAGTGCCACCCGCGACCAGGGCCGAATGCAGCTTGACCAGTTGCTTGGAAGGTACCCCCCCTGCACTCATGCCTTCGTTGGTCGCGGCCTTTATAAAGCGGTTTTTCAGGGTCAGTGGGCCAATCGCAATAGCGCTGAACGCTGACGGGGTTGGACGAGGATTCATGACAGGCCTCTCTTTATTCTTATCAGGCTGAAAATTAAGGGCTGCGTCGCCACATCGCGACGCAGCCTTGATCATCAAAAGGTGTACTTGGCGTTGAGTGACAGGTAATCGCGGTCGGCCAGCAAGCGACCCTGGGCAACGTCTGGCGAGCTCAGGTAGGCGATATAGGTCATGCCGACCTGGAAGTTGCCCAGGTATTTGAAGTCGCCACCCACGGTCAGGCGTTTCTCGTCACGACCGAGGCCCTGGTAGGCGCTGCCGTCGATGTTCTGCGTCCAGACCAGCTTGGTGCTCAGGTCCAGGCCGTTGGCGATGGATGGGTAGTCCATGTAGACGCCAACACCAAGCAGGCTTGAGCCTGGGGTCTGGGTTTTCGACTCGAACTTGTCGAACGTGCCGTCCACGCCGACTCCGCCGCCGGTGATGGTCAGGCTGTCGACTCCGTCGATGTGTTGATGCACCACTTCGCCCATGAAAGTGGTCTGCTGGGCGAGCAGGCTTGGCCCCAGGATGTACATGGCGTTGAGGTTGCCTTGCCAGATCTGCCCGGTGGTCGGCGCTCCATTGTTCAGGTACACCGAGGCACCGTCGCGATAGCTCAGGTCACCGGCGTACTGCACCGAGTCGCCAACCTTGGAGCTGAAGCTGATCCCGGTCAGCTCGACGTCTTCGAAGTAGCCCAGGCGATAGGACGGCGCGGTGCCGTCATGCCCGATGCCCTTGAGCGACGAGTATTGGGTGGTGCCGGTGAAGTCGAAGAACAACGAACCGACGCGTTCGTTATAGCGATAATGGAACAGCCCCACTTCCGTGTTCTCGGTGACCCGGTAGCGCACACCCAGCCCCCATTGCCCACTGTCGCTGGCGTCTTTTTCACCGGCATAACCGACCGCCAGGCCGTTGGGCAGACTGCCGATCTGCCCGACGCCCAGACGAAAGAACTCGGCACCGGGACCGAAGGTGTCGCTTCCGAAGTAGTCACCCACGGGGTTGAGATCGGTCTTTTCCCACTCGTACTGGTAGTAGCCGACCAGCGCAAGATCCTCATTGAGCGACCACGATCCGGACACCTGCCCCACCGGCAGATACGAGTCCTTGGCCTCCGTACCCGGCACGTTGAATTTGGTGGCATCCACCGGGGCCTGCCCCTGGCTGATGTTGGCCCAGAACAGGCTCTCGCCCCAGGCCACCAGATGCCGGCCGGCCTTGAGCGACAGGTACTGGGTCTCGCCGACATCGAAATTGCCATACACATACGCATCGAGCAGTCGCGCCATGCTGCCGCTAAGGCGTCGGGTTTCGTCGCTGAAGCCGTCGTTGTGGCCGGTCTTGTTCACCGTCTGCGGCGAGTCATTGGCGTTTTTCTGGTTGTAAACGTCGTCGTAGAACTGACTGCCGCGCAACACCGCACCGAGATTGTCGTGCCTGAGTTGCAACTCGCCAAACAGGCTCAGGCGGTTGTTGATCAACGAGCCGCGCTTGAAGTTGCGGGTGCCGTCGTCGTTGTTCGGGTCGTTGAGGTATTGACTGGCCTGTTTGGCGGTACGCATGGACGCGGTGTAATTGACCGTCAGCGACGAATCCAGGGTGGTGTCTTCCCCCAGTTCGATGCTCGGCGCAGCACTGGCCGCGGCACTGATGAAGGTGATGACCGTTGCCAACAGGCAGCGACCCTCAAACAGACTCCCCGGGCGGTGCGCAATCAGATTTCGGGTAAACATGCTCCTCTCCTTTTTTGTTGTTTTTACTTGTGCCGCCTCAGCATGAAAAAAACCGCCGTGGCGCACATCGTCCGTTTGGTGAGATGAGCGCAGCTCATGTCGGAGCGCCGCTGGTGACCATCGCGCGCAGTTCGTTCTTCGCTACCTTGCTCGACGGGTTGAGTGGCAAAGCACGAAAAAAACGAACCTGGCGCGGCACCTTGTAATTGGCCATCTGCTCTCGGCTCCAGGCGATCAGTTGCGCCTGGTCAAGCTCGTTACCTTCATGCAGTACCACGCAGGCACAGCCGACCTCGCCCATGCGTTCATCAGCGATGCCGATCACCGCCACCTGAGCAATCGCCGGGTGTCTGATCAGCGCCGCTTCAATTTCCGCCGGGTAGCAGTTGAAACCACCGACAATGAACATGTCCTTCAGGCGGTCGGTAATGATCAGGTTGCCTTCCTGATCCAGCCGCCCGACATCACCTGTGTGCAGCCAGCCGTCAGCGTCGATGGCTTCGCGGGTCGCTTCGGGGTTCTGGAAATAGCCCTGCATGATGTGGAAACCGCGCAGGCAGATCTCGCCGGTCTGCCCTGCGCCCAGCGCCTGGTTGTGCGGGTCGCGTATGCTCACTTCGGTGCCGGCGATCGGCCGCCCGCTGGTACCGGCAATCACTTGCGCCGAGTCTTGTGGATCGCAGATCGTCGCCAGCCCACCGCACTCGGTCAGGCCGTAGGCAGTGGTCACCACGGCAAATCCCAACTCACTACGCATGCGCTCGATCAGGCTCGGCGGAATGCTCGCCGAACCGGTTACCGCGATGCGCAGACTCGACAGGTCGGTTTGCTTGAGCAGCGGATGGGCCAGCAGAGAGAGGTAAAGGGTCGGCGCACCGGGCAGGACGCTGATGCGCTCGCGGGCGATGCGCTGGAATACCTGTTCGGCATCGAACACCGCATGGGGCAGGATAGTCGCCCCGCCGATCAGGCAAGTCAGCCAGCCGGCTTTGTAGCCAAAGGCATGGAAGAACGGGTTGACGATCAAGTAACGGTCTTGCGGCATCAGGCCAATGACCTTGACGTATTCGCTGAAGGCCCGCAGGTTCTGGCCATGCCCGCTCATGACGCCCTTGGGTTTGCCGGTAGTACCGGAGGTGAACAAAAGGTCGCACATGGCTTCGGGGCCGATCGCCATTGCCCGCCGCCTGGCACTGTCGGCATCGATGGTCGCAGCGCCGAGCAGAAATTGGGCAAGGGGCAGGTCCGACGACATCCCGGGCGTTTTGCCATCAAGTATCACCAGGTGTTCAAGGCTAGCCGGCCGATGGGGCGCGAGCAGCGCCGGGTAGTCGACTTCGAGAAAACGCTGCTGGACAAACAACAGCCGACAGCCGCTGCGTTCCAGCACATCGGCGGCCTCAAGGCCCTTCATGCGCGTGTTGATCGGCACCAGCACCGCGCCGGCACACTGAATGCCCAGCGCGGCGAGAATCCATTCGGCACTGTTCGGCGCCCAGATGCCTACCCGGTCACCGGCCTGGATTCCCAAGGCCATCAGGCCTCGGGCAAAGCCCATGACGCGCTCGGGCAACTGCGCGTAGTCGATGCGCTGGCCGTTGTCCTCGATGGCCGTGCGCCCGGCAAAACGTTCGGCACTGCTGAAGACCAACTGGGCCAGGGTGGCGGGGGTCGCGCTCAGGGGCGCGGCAAGGTTCAGGCTCTGATTCATTGTGGGCTCGGGCTCATCAATCGGGAAAGCGGATACGCAGTTGCGCGCTCGTGGGCACGGCCTGACAGGCCAGGATCCAGCCTTCAGCCAAGTCCCCCGCATCCAGTGCATCGTTGTGCAGCAACTCGACCTCACCGCTTTCCAGGGTGCACATGCACGAGGCGCAGCCACCGACACGGCAGGCGCTGGGTGGGGTCAGGCCAGCACGCTCCATGGCAGCCAGTACGGTCTCGCCGCTGTCGCAGGCCAGTTGGTGGTCCTCGCCATCCAGCCGCACCGCCAACTGCGCGGCCACGGCCGCCTCGCTGCTGGTCGCAGGCGGCAGTTCGCCTTCACCGGGCAAGGAGACGAAGCGCTCGACGTGGACCCGGCGATCCGGCATGCCCAGCCCCTTGAGCGCACTGACGGCCGCGTCCATGAACGGGCCCGGACCACATATGAACGCCTGGGCATCGATAAAAGGCCGCGCAAGCTCCGCCAGTTGCCCGACGCTGGGGATGCCCTGCACCGAGTCGAGCCAATGCACGATTTGCAGGCGTTGCGGATGAGCGCTGGCCAAGGTCTTGAGTTCATCCTTGAAAATCACCGAGGACTCATCCCGGTTGGCATAGATCAGAAGGACCCGGCCAGTTCCGGCAAGCAATGCCGAACGCAGTATCGACAGCACCGGGGTCACGCCACTGCCACCGCCGAACAGCAGCAAGTCACCCTCGAGGCTGCGCGGCACAAACACCCCGGCCGGTGGCAACACCTCTAGGCTCTGGCCGGCCTGCAACTCGTCGCACAGCCAGTTCGAGGCGCGCCCTTCATGCACACGCTTGACCGTGACCCGCAACGGCTCGTCCAGTAACGGCGTGCTGGACAGTGAATAACAACGGGGCAGCCACCCATCCTCGAAGGGCACGCGCAAGGTCAGGAACTGGCCGGGTTGATAGTGGAAGCGTTCGCCCAGATGCTCCGGCACGTCGAAGACCAGGGACCGCGCATCGGCGGTTTCCTCGATCACTCGCGCCACGCGCAGGGCCAGATAATTATTCATAGGTCAGGTACTCATGACCACCTGACCGTGCATCACGGACAGGTGTAACCCAGGGGTTTTGATACAGGCGCCATGGCTTCAGACGTAAGGGTCCGGGTTGGGCAGGCCGAGCATCACCGCGCCGTAGCTGCGGCCGTAGGCCAGGTAGTTGTTGGCGATGTGCCCGCGCGCCTGGTGCAGGTCGCGAAACAATCGCGTCACCGGGTTGGTGTTGTACAACCCCGAGGCGGCCATGCTGCGCAACAGGTCGTTGGCCCGTTCGGCACAGATGTTGGTCACGTAGGCGGACTGATAGCGATACAACAGACGGGTCTCGGTATCCGGATATTCGCCGGCACGGGCCAGACTCATCAGATGCTCGTAGTTGCGTTCCAGTACCAGACGCAGGCTGTCGACGGTGAGCATCGCTTCGGCAACCGCGGTTTGCGCCACAGGATCGTCAGCGGTACGTGCGCCGTGCTTGCCGATGTGCTTGGCGGCGTTATCGCGAAACTCATTGATCGCACCCTGCAGGGCGCCGATGGCCGAGGTCGACACGGCGCGAGAGAACACCTGGGCAAAGGGGATCGCGTAGATTGGGTTGGTGTTGATCAGGCGCCCGGGGGTCGCTTCGAGGGTCCAGTTATTGGTGCGTTGCACGCGATGAGCCGGGACGAAAATATCCTCGACCACGATGTCGTGGCTGCCGGTGCCGCGCAGGCCCAGCACGTCCCAGTTGCGTTCGATCTGATAGTCGCTGCGCGGCAAGAGGAAGGTGCCGTGCTCGGCGGCCAGTTCGCCATCGGCTGGCAGGATGCCGCCCAGAAACACCCACTGGCAGTGCTCGCTGCCGCTGGAGAAACCCCAGCGACCGCTGATGCGGTAACCGCCTTCGACTACCGTGACCCTGGCTGCCGGCATGTAGGTCGAGCAGATCAGCGCGTCATGATCGTCAGCCCAGACTTCGCGCTGCGCTTCGATCGGATAACGCGCCAGCTGCCAGGGGTGGACCCCCATCACTCCGTAGATCCAGGCCGTGGACATGCAACCCTCGGCGAGGATGGTCTGGATTTCGAAAAAGGTTCGCGGGTCCACTTCGTAGCCACCGAACGCCCGAGGCTGCAGCGCCCGCAGCAGCCCGGCGGACTGTAATTGGACGACGCTCTCCACCGGAACTTTCAAGTCCTTGTCGGCCTGTGCCGTGCGTGCCTTGAGTGCCGGCACCAGGCTACGTGCACGTTCCAGCAGATCACGTTCGTCCTGGGTCTTTTCTCGCATGCTGTGCATCACTCAATTCTCCCGATCTCACTGCGCCACTGCGCGAGTTGGGACGGATCATCGGATCGAGCGAACAATCATTCATCGTCAAAGCGGACTAGGGGGGTTATCGATCCTGCTAGTGTTTATTTGGGAAAAAGCGAGGGGGCATGACAGCCGACCTGTTCCTGGTGAACACGTTCTCCTGTAGGAGCGATGCTTGCTCGCGATGGTCGCCAACGATAACGCGCCCTGTCTGAATGACCGCGTTGTCTGGAAGTCCATCGCGAGCAGGCTCGCTCCTACGGGCTCTTCCAAGTGACTCGTCGTAAGGGCGAACCATAAGTGGCCGTTACCGAAGAAACGGATATGTACACACAACCCCGCTAGTCCGTTGAGACGATGCCCCACCCGATCACCGCAGCCATAGTAAACGCATCCAAAGTCGACCCCACGGAGCAAGGGCCATGAGTATTTTGCAGCGTTTCCAGATGCATGGCAGCGTCGCCATCGTCACCGGCAGCGGTCGGGGTATCGGTCGGGCAATTGCCCTGGCGTATGCAGAAGCAGGCGCCGATGTGGTGTGTTCGGCACGTTCGCTGGACGAGGTAGAGGCAGTGGCCGAAGAGGTGCGTGGCTTGGGCCGGCGCGCCTTGGCCATCGCCTGTGACGTCAACGATGCCGAACAACGCCACGCACTGGTGCGTCAAAGCGTTGAGCAAATGGGCCGGATCACTCATCTGGTCAACAATGTCGGTGGCGGCGGGCCCAACGATCCGCTGACGATGACACCCGAGCAATTTGCCCAGGTGCTGACCTTCAACGTCGCCACCAGCTACGCCTTCTGCCAGTTGTGCGTGCCGCTGATGCGCGAGGCCGGTGGCGGCAACATCATCAACATCAGCTCGGTGGCTGCACGCTATGCCCAACGCCATTTCAGCGCTTACGGCTCGGCCAAGGCCGCCCTCAGCCACCTGACCCGCCTGCTGGCCCAGGACTTTGCGCCGCAGATCCGGGTTAACGCCGTCGCCCCAGGCCCCACTCTTACTGAAGCGCTGAGCGGCGTGATGCCTGCTGCCATGCGCGAGATCATGGAAAACACCACTCCGCTCAAATGCCTGGGTAGCCCCCAAGACATTGCTGCCGCTGCGCTGTACCTGGCAAGCCCCGCTTCGGCCTGGGTGACCGGCAAGATCATCGATGTCGATGGCGGTGCCGATTCGTCGGTCTGGCCCGGCTGACAGACTCCTTTGGGCCTGCCCCCTGATGACGTTGGGGCGGGCTCTTTTTTTCTCCCATCCATCTGGAGCCCTCGCCATGGACGCCCATTTGATCAACGCCCTCGGTGACGAACTGTTCAACGCCCTGCGCAACCGCCAGACCCTGGCGCCCCTGACCCGGCGCTATCCGCAGATCACCCTGGAGCAGGCCTACCGGATTTCCCTGCATTTTCTGCAACGCCGCGAAGCCCTCGGCGAGCAGGTGGTCGGCAAGAAAATCGGAGTCACCAGCCGCGCCGTGCAGGAAATGCTCGATGTCCACCAACCGGACTTCGGTTTCCTCACCGACGCGATGCAGGTCGAGGATGGCAGCGATGTCAGCCTGGCCCGCTACAACCTGATCCAGCCACGGGCCGAAGGCGAAATCGCCTTTATCCTCGGCGAAGACTTGCACGGCCCGGGCGTCAGCGCCGAGGACGTGCTAGCCGCCAGCCAATGGGTGGTGCCGTGCTTCGAGATTGTCGATTCGCGGATCCACGACTGGCAGATCCGCATCCAGGACACCGTGGCAGACAACGCCTCCTGCGGCGTGTTCGCCCTCGGCAGCAAGCGGATCGACCCGCGCTCGCTGGACCTGGACGCCGTGCACATGCAAATGCTCAAAAACGGCCAGCCGGCAGGCTCGGGCCTGGGCTCGGCGGTGCAAGGTCATCCCTGCGCGGCAGTGGCCTGGCTGGCCAATACCCTGGGCGAGCTGGGCATCCCGTTCCGCCGTGGCGAAATCATCCTTTCCGGTGCCCTGGCACCGCTGGTGCCAGTGGTCGCCGGCGACCGCATCAGCCTGTCCATGAGCGGGCTGGGCGAAACCAGCCTGCGCTTTGTCCCGTGAATCGCCCTTCCCTCCCCAGGAGCCAAAAAACAATGAGCAAAAAGATCAAATGCGCGCTGATCGGGCCGGGCAACATCGGCACCGATCTGCTGTACAAACTGATGCGCAGCGAGGTGTTGGAACCGGTGTGGATGGTCGGCATCGATGCCACTTCCGAAGGCCTGTCACGGGCCCGCGAGCTGGGCCTGAAGACCACTGCCGACGGCGTCGACGGCCTGCTGCCCCATGTCGTCGAAGACCAGATCCAGATCGCCTTCGACGCCACCTCTGCCTATGTGCACGCGCAGAACTCGCGCAAGCTCAATGCCCTGGGCGTGTTGATGATCGACCTGACCCCGGCGGCCATCGGCCCGTACTGCGTGCCACCGGTCAACCTTAAGGCACAATTGGGCCTGGGCGTGATGAACGTCAACATGGTCACCTGCGGCGGCCAGGCCACCATTCCTTTGGTGGCCGCTGTGTCCAGCGTGCAGCCGGTGGAATACGCCGAAATCATCGCCACCGCCGCATCGAAATCGGTTGGCCCCGGCACGCGGAAAAACATCGACGAGTTCACCCGCACCACTTCCAGCGCGGTGGAAAAAGTCGGCGGCGCGAAGAAAGGCAAGGCGATCATTATCATCAACCCGGCCGAACCACCGCTGATCATGCGCGACACCGTGCATTGCCTGACCGAAAGCGAGCCCGACCAGCCGGCAATCACCGCGGCCATCGAAGCAATGATCAAACAAGTGCAGCGTTACGTGCCCGGCTACAAGCTGGTCAACGGCCCGGTGTTCGACGGCAATCGGGTGTCGATCTTCATGGAAGTCGAAGGCCTGGGCGACTACCTGCCCAAGTACGCCGGCAACCTCGACATCATGACTGCCGCCGCCGCGCGCACCGCCGAGATGTTCGCCGAGGAAATCCTCAAGGGCGAGCTGGTGCTGCAAGCCACCGCCCAAACCGCCCACGCATAAGGAGCCGACCATGGATCTTCGCGGCAAAAGCATCACCGTTCACGACATGTGCCTGCGTGACGGCATGCACCCCAAGCGCCACCAGATCAGCCTGCAACAGATGAAAGACATCGCCTGCGGCCTCGACGCGGCGGGCGTGCCGCTGATCGAAGTGACCCACGGCGACGGCCTGGGCGGCAGTTCGGTGAATTACGGTTTCCCGGCCCACACCGACGAGGAGTATCTGTCGGCGGTGATCCCGCTGATGAAAAAGGCCAAAGTCTCGGCCCTGTTGCTGCCGGGTATCGGCACCGTCGATCATCTGAAAATGGCCTATGAGCTGGGGGTCAACACCATTCGCGTGGCTACCCATTGCACCGAGGCTGACGTCAGCGAACAGCACATTTCCCACGCCCGCGGCCTGGGCATGGACACCGTCGGTTTCCTGATGATGGCCCATATGAACAGCCCGGAAGGCCTGGTCAAGCAAGGTTTGCTGATGGAAAGCTACGGCGCCAACTGCATCTACCTGACCGACTCGGCGGGTTACCTGTTGCCCCATGACGTCAGTGCCCGGGTGGCGGCGATGCGCGCGGCCCTCAAGCCTGAGACCGAGATCGGCTTCCATGGCCACCACAATCTGTCGATGGGCGTCTCCAACTCCATCGCCGCGATTGCCGCCGGGGCCAATCGCATAGACGCCGCCTGCGCAGGCCTCGGTGCCGGCGCGGGCAACACACCGATGGAGGTGCTGGTGGCGGTGTGTGACCGCATGGGCATCGACACCGGTGTGAGCGTGTTCGGTATCCAGGACGTGGCCGAAGACCTGGTGGTGCCGATCATGGACTTCCCGATCCGCAGCGACCGCGATGCCCTGACCATGGGTTACGCCGGGGTCTACGGTTCGTTCCTGCTGTTCGCCAAGCGCGCCGAGAAGAAATACGGCGTGTCGGCCCGGGAAATCCTCGTTGAAATGGGGCGCCGCGGCATGGTCGGCGGCCAGGAAGACATGATCGAAGACACCGCCATGACCCTGGCCCGGCAGCGGCGGCAGGCGTAAAGCTCTCGTCGCCAGTTCTGACGCCTTCGCGGGCTTGCCCGCTCCCACAGTTTTCGTGTCGTACACAAAATCTGTGTACAACACGGGACCTGTGGGAGCGGGCTTGCCCGCGAAGAGGCCATGCCAGTCATCATCTATGGCGACTGACACACTGCTTTCGTCAACGCCAATCGGCGACGATGCCGTGTTCCAGCGCAAACGGTTGTGCAGCGATGGTGCGGCGTTGAAACGCCGGTGCTTGTTCGGCGGTGGCCAGCCACAGCATTACAGCCGCCGGTACATGGGGTGGCGCACTGCCGGCGCGCAGGGCAATCAGCCCTTTGTCACCGATGGTAGCCTTGAGCGCTTCGGTGGTGACTACACCTGGATTGAGGGTGTAAGCGCGCACGCCAGCTTCGCCAAGCTCTGTACTCAGCACCCCGGACAACCTCGACACTGCCGCCTTGCCCGCGCCATAGGCATATCCCCAGCCACCCTTGCCCGCCGCCACCGGCGGGTCGCTCTCACCGGCGCCGGAGGTGACGTTGATCACCACCCCGCCGCCGCGCGTCACCATGTGTTCGGCCACTGCACGGGTCAACAGGAACGGGGTAAGGATGTAACCCTGGAACATCCGCTCAAGGGTCTGCGCTTGCAGGTCCATGAACCCGGAGTTGAGGTCGCTGCCTTGGTAGATCGCGTTGTTGATCAGCACGTCGATGCGTCCGTACTCGGTCAGTACCGCCTGACAGGCGGCCAGGGCCGAAGCGCTGTCGAGCAGGTCCATCGGCACCACGAGTACCCGGCAACCAAGCTCGCGCAAAGACTGAGCAGTACCGTTGAGGCTGCCGGCCAGCGGCGCCCCGGCGGCATCGCGCAGGGCGTGCTCATGTTGTTCACCTTCGTTGAGGGTTCGGGCGCTGATCGCCAGGTCGAAACCGGCGCGGGCAAACGCCAGCGCCGCCTCGCGGCCGATACCCCGGCTGGCGCCGGTGATGAATGCCACTTTGTTCATGGAAGTTCCTTTTTAGAAGCGCGAGGCACGGACCATCGCATCCATGCCGCCATCGACGAACAACACGCTGCCGTGGATAAACGAAGCCTGCGGCGATTGCAGGAAAGCGACCACAGCTGCGATTTCCGCAGGTTGCCCGGCGCGACCCAGTGGCGCAACGAACTCACGTGTCGACTTGCCAAAACGTGCATCGTCCAGCGAAGCCTGGTGCAACGGAGTTTCGACCGCGCCCGGCGCCACCACGTTCACCCGCATGCCCTGCTTGCCCCAGCTCACGGCCAGGCTGCGGGTATGTTGGCTGATGGCGTATTTGGAAGCGGCATAGGCGACGTGCGGCTGGCCGAGGCTGTTGGCCAATTGCAGCGCCCGGGCCTCATCGCCGGCGATCATCGCTTCGATCTGCGCTTGGCCCTCTGGCCCCGAATGAGTGGCCGCCACCGAACCGATCACAAGCGCCGCCGGTTGCTGGCCCTTGGCCAAAGCCCCCTGCAGGCCGCCGAGCAACTGGCTGACGCCAAAGTAATTGACCGCAAGGATCAGGCCGCTGCTTGGCGCGGTGACACCGACCCCAGCGCAGCAGATCAACCCGTCAAGGACACCGCCACTGAGTTCAAGCACTTGCGAGATGGCCGCGTCACGCCCCAGGGGGGTGGACAGGTCGGCGATCACTTCGGCGTTGCTGCGATCGATACCGATAACCTGATGCCCGGCGGCGCGCATGGCGGCGGATACGGCGGCCCCGATTCCCGAGGCACTGCCGGTGATGGCTGTAATTGGCATGGTGGTTCTCCGTGATTGGTCCGCCCAGTATCGACAGGGCGATCACGGGACGGCATCGTCCGTGCGGACTAAAAAATGCGCTGCATCAATGACCGCGCCACAGGGCAGGATGGCCCGGTGGCGGGTTTGCAGGATCAGGCCTGACGATAGATCGGCACGGCCAGTTGAAGTGGCGGCACCTTGATTTTCTCGGTCATTTTCAACGCCAGTTGGGGCTTGCCCAGGGCCACCACGCTGTTGAGCATGATGCGCACCAGTTCGGTCTGGCGCCGCACGCCGGTCTTGGAGAAGATCGAGCGCAAGTGCGCCCGCGCAGTATTGCGCCGGATACTCAAAACCTCGGCAGCTTCCTCAAGGGACAAGCCGTTGGCCAGTTCCATGGCCAGGGCGGTTTCGGCCTTGGTCAGGTTGAACAGTTGCTTGGTCACCACTTCGCTGGCCAGGGACTTGCTCGACGCATCGCGGATGTACACCAGCGCCGCTGGCTGGCCCTTCTCCTCGGCCCAGTCCAGAGACGGAATCGACTCGACCACCACGCCAAGGTTGACCAGTCCCGAGGGGCGCGTCACCGACATGGCCTCGGCGCTTTTCGGCGCATCCGGGCAGAACGCGCCACGAATCAGGCGTTGCAGTTCACGGTTGTCGCTGGGATACGTAGCCTCCAGGCGCCCACCCACCAGTTTCAGGCCATCGGAACGGGCGAGGATTTCCTGGGCCACCGGATTGATTTGCAACACGCTGCCGCTTTCGTCGAGCACCAGGGTCGCGACCGATAACCGGCTGATGGCCTGGGAGTACAACTCGCTAAGCGATTCGCTGCGGTCTCGCAGGTTATGCAGTTGCGAAGCACGTCGCAGGTGAGGCAGGAAACTGGCGCACACCGCCCGGTCGTGGGCAGAGAAGTTGGAGCCCCGTTTGGGGCGAGTCATGCGAAAGCGCAGCTTTCCGCCGTCCGGGGTGGAAATATCGGCACACATCAGGTGGTACACGTCAAAGGGTTCGCAAAACATCTTGTAATACCCGTTCTGCTCCCATTGCGTGGGGCTCATGAGGTCGTCCACGGTGAACACATGGTCCAGCGGCTGGTTGGAAAAAGGCGAATTGGTTTGCGGGTAGGTCATGTAGCAGACATCACCGGCACCTTCGATGTCGCCGACGATGATCATGACGCCGGTATCAGGTTGATCCGGCACCCGCAGAATCAAGGTGACGTAGTTGGCATCGTAGAGCTTTAGAAAGCTTCTGAGGGCGTGAGCCATCAGTTTCGGATCGAGGGCGCCTTCATAGATCTCGCCCACCAACTGGTTGTAGCGCGTGAGGTCGAGGCCAAGGCTGGCCAGGGCTTCATGGGTCAAGTCACCATTTTGCATAGTCTTATCTCGCTCGGGTAAGGACTGGGTCCTTCCCTTGTTATTTTTATAATTTCGGCTGGGGGAGCCCTGGGCTCCCCCCCTTTCGACTGCTACTTGCCTGCCAGTTTCCCTAGCGCCCGCAGACTCCACAATAGGCCCGGCAGGTTTATTTTTCGCTCCCGATATCACGTGCCGCCGGGCTGTTTTTCAGGCGAAACTGCCCTTGAGCTGGTGCCGGCGTTCGTATCCGATCACCAACCAGCGGTCGCCCGCGATTGAACCAGGCGGCCAGCGCCGGCAGGAGGAAAATCGCCCCCAGCACGTTGACCAGGAACATGAACGACAGCAGCACACCCATGTCGGCCTGAAACTTAAGCGGTGCGAACGCCCAGGTGCAGACGCCAATGGACATGGTCACGGCCGTGAATACCGCAGCCGTCCCCCGTTGGCACATGGCCTGGTAGAACGCCTCGCGCAGATTGGACCCGCGCAGCATCTCGTGCTGAATACGTTCGTACAGGTAAATGCCATAGTCGACGCCCACCCCTACCCCCAGCGCCATCACCGGCAAGGTCGCAACCTTCAGGCCGATCCCGAGCATGGTCATTAGTGCGTTACAGAGGATCGCGACAATTGCCAGCGGTACCAGAATGCACAGCACCGCGCGGATCGACAAGAAAGTCAGCCAGCAAAACAATGCCACCGATCCGAATAGTGCCCCGAGCATGATCACTTCGGCGCGCTTGACCGCCTCGTTGGAGGCCGCCATCACGCCGACGTTGCCACCGGCCAGAAGGAATTCGACTTGCGGCGAGCTGACTTCAGCGATGATCCGCCTGGCTTCGGCGATCGCATGGCTGACAGTGCTGCCTTCATGGTCTGTCAGGAACACCAGGATCTGCATCTGCTGGCAGCCGTCGGTGACCAAGCCATCATCCGGCATATAGGCCCGCGCGCCCTGGCTCAAGCCACGGGGTGATCCCGGTATCGCCGCCCAGCGCGGATTGCCTTCGTTGTTGCCGGCAATCACCCGCTTGCCCATGTCCGCAACACTCTGGATCGACTGCACACCGGTGACCGTGCGCATGCGGAAATCGAAGGCTTCCACCGCACGCATCACCGCAGGCGAAAGGCAGCCCTCTTCGACACCCTTGACCTGGACGAACACCGACATCACATCGAGCCCGATGGAGTAGCTGCCAATGATCTTGCCATTGTCCTGGTTATAGCGCGAATCGGCCCGCAGCTCCGGCGCGCCTGCGCCGATATCGCCCACCGCCAGATCACGAGCCTTGTAGGCCCCGGCCGCCAGCAGCAACAGGCTGACAACAAACACCCCGAGCGCAGGCCCCGGCTCGGCGAGTGCCGACAGACGCCACCACAGGCGGTGCTTGCCCGTCGGTCGCGATTGCGCCCCAAGCAAGAGTGCAGGCTCCAGGCGTAGATAGGAAATGATCACCGGCAGCATCAGCTTGTTGGTGATGATCATCAACATCACGCCGATGCAGGCCGTCACCCCCAGTTCGTGAACGATGGGAATGTCGATCAGCATGATCACCGCAAACCCCAAGGCATTCATCAGCAAGGCCAGGGAACCGGGGATGAAGATCTTGCAGAACGCCGAGCGTGCCGCTTCCTTCGAGGTACTACCGGCCAGCACGTCTTGCTTCCAGGCGTTGGTCATCTGCACCGCATGGGACACGCCGATAGAGAAAATCAGGAACGGCACCAGGATCGACATCGGATCGATGCCCAGGCCCAGCAGCGGCAACAGGCCGAGCAACCAGACCACCGGCAGCAACGCAACCACCAGCGCCACCACTGTCAAGCGCAGGGAGCGCGAATACAGCCACAGCAGCACCCCTGTAATGACGAAGGCCACCACAAAGAAACCGATCACAGTATTCAACCCTTCAACCACATCGCCGACCAGCTTGGCGAAGCCGACAATGTTGATTTCGATATTGGGGCTGTTGTACTTGCCGCGGATCTCTTCCAGGCGCTTGGCGATCTCGACATAGGACACCGGCTGGCCGGTCTTGGGGTCAGTATCCTGCAGGTCGGCGCGGACCATGGCCGACTTCAGATCGTTGGCCACCAGGCGACCGACCTGACCGGAGGCCGCCGTGTTGCTGCGCACCTGCGCCAGGTCTTCGGTGGTACCGCTGAAGCGCGGTGGCACCACCACGTCGCCAAAGAATCCTTCCTCGGTAATTTCGATGTAGCGCACATTGGCGGTGAACAGCGACGTCACGCTTGGGCGGCTTACCCCGGAAATGAAAAACACGTCGTCGGTGACCTTGCGCAAGGTCTCCAGGTACTCGGCGTTATAGATGTCACCCTCGCCTTTCCAGCGCACGCTGACCAGGAAGCGGTTGGCACCGGTGAAGTAGCGACTGAACTTGAGAAAGTTGATCATGTATTCATGACGCACCGGGATCTGTTTGTTGAAACCCGGATCCAGTTGCGTGTGGGTGGCGCTGTAGCCCAGGCCCAGCGTCACCAGGACAAACAGTGCCAGCAGTCCCTTGCGCCAGGACATCAGATGGTCCGCGCACGTTTCGACGCAACGCGTCACCCAGTGTTTACCTTGATTCATTGCCCGCCTCTCATTCACTGGGTGGCCTGTGTGGCCATTAGGGCAGCGACGCTGCCACCTGATCCCTGCAATACCCCGCGCTCGCCACCCACCAGAAGGCGTGAGCCAACGATCGTCGCCGAGGTCAATGTGCCAAGCCCGGCGAGACGTCCGACACCGACCAACTCACCTTTCACATCCAGGCGTACTACCGAGCTACCCGCACCGACGATCACCAGGCCCGAGTGATCGGGGAGCACCACATGGCCGTACAACGGTAACTGGTTGCCTACTTTTATCTGAGTCCAGCTGTCGCCGAAGTCGTGACTGACGAACACATGCCCGCGCATACCGTAGGTCACCCAGTTATCTGCGCTCAGGCGTACGATGCCGAACAGCGAGCCGCTGTAGAACGCCGGCAAAGTCTGCCAGTGCCGGCCGCTGTCGGTGGTACGCAACACCAGCCCCTGTTCGCCCACCAGCATGCGGCGGCCATCGTTGCCACCGGCCATGCTGTTGAGGTGCGCGTTGTCGATCTCCAGGGACTGCGGGGTCCAGGTCTGCCCGCCATCCAGGGATTGATAGAACTTGCCGAAGCTGCCAAACGCTATGACGCTGTCGCCACCGCCGGTCCAGATGCCCAGCAGCGGTTCGCCCAGATCGCTGTCGTAACGAATTTCCTGCCAACTGCTGCCGGCGTCCTGGGAACGGAGGATCCAGCCGTCATGCCCGACGGCCAGCAAGCGCTTGTCGTCCAGTGCCACCACGGCTGTCAGGGTCGCATTGCGTTGCGCGGCGACATTGGCCGGCTGCCAGCTGACGCCCTGATCGTCACTGAGCAAGATACTGCCACGCTCGCCCACCGCAACCACCCGCGCCCCAAGATTGAGCAGGCCGTTGATCTGCACCCGGTCCGGGCGAGTGGCCAACAGTTGCGCTTGCGGTGGGGATTTGGGGGAAAAGGTGTAGCCAATGGTCAAGGCGACCACCAGGCAAACCGCGTAGCCGATCACCGAACGCATGAGCAACGCTCCTGTTCGGGGTTGACGTGGATAGGGCAAGTCATAGGGCCAATCCTCTTGTTTTTGTCACGCACCAGGCATGCGAGGCAATCGAGATGGGCGTTGCCTCTGGAGCAATAGTCGGCGCAAGGGATGGGGGGCACATCGTCCAAATGGCTTATGTAATGGCGCAAATGACGTGGGGCGTGAGTGGGGGGTATTCATGTGCAAACCGAACTGGCTGCCTTCGCCCTCCCTGTAGGAACTGGCTTGCCAGCGATGGCGTCAGGTCAGACACCGATGCGTCGACCGAACGGACGCCATCGCCAGCAAGCCGGCTCCTACAGGGGGATCTTCAACGGGGATCAGGCCATGTAAAGGATCACCAGGTCGTTGATCACCGACGGCCGATCCTGCCCCACCACATGAATGTTGAGCTCCAGGGTCAGTTGGGTGCCACGGGCCAGGATTTCGACTTTTTTCACCCGCGCCCGCGAATGGATGCGCGAGCCGGCCGGCACCGGAGCCGGGAAGCGCAGGCGATCGGAGCCGTAGTTGATTTGGGTGGTAAAACCACTGATCTCGTAGCCCAGCGCCAGTTTCATCCGCGACTGCAGCACCTGCACCAGCGCACCGTGTGCGATGGTGCCGCCGAACGGACTCTGCAGGCGTGCCCGCTCCGGATCGGTATGGATCCAGTAATCGTCACCCGACAACCGGGCGAAGTCGTCGATCAGGGCCTGGTCGACCACCACCACGTTGCTCCAGTCGCTGAACTGCTCACTGACCAGTGCCTGCAAGGCCGGCCCATCGTTAAGGTCGATCTGGTGCGCGGGCGGTTGCTCCGATGCCGCCGGCGCCGGCTTGCTATCTTGCGCGGGCAGCGGTTCAAGGCCCTGCGCATCCTTGTCCATCCCGGTGAAACGCAGCAGGCGGTTGCCCTTGGCGTCGACTTCGGCAAACACCGGCTGCAAGGACATACCGATCTGGATTTCGTTTTCCTCAAGGCCTACCAGGTTGGTATTGATGCGCACCCCTTCGGCCAACTCCACTACCGCCAGTTTCTGCGGCATCTCATCAATGAAGTCGGGCAAGGTTGCAATACGCGTCACGGTGTAGCTGTAAAGCCTCGCGGCGCCGTCGACTTCGCGCCAGGCCAGGTCATGTTCCAGGCACACCGTGCAATGTCGGCGTGGGTAGAAATTCCAGTGTGCACAGGCGTTGCATTGCTGGATCAACAGACGGCGAGCCTTCAGGCCCTCCCAGAAGGGTGCGGAAATTTGCGTCGCGACCGGCATCGGTTTGTTGTTGGACATGTGCTTATGCTCCCTGAAGAATCAATGCGCCCTGCTCGCTCATCACGCCGCCGGTGCCGGAGACGTAGACGCTGTCGCAACGGCCCAGTTGGCGTTCACCGGCGGTACCGGCGATCTGCGTCACCGCCTCGATCACCTGGCTCATGCCACCGGCCGAGGCCGACTGACCGAAACTCAATTGCCCGCCATGGGTGTTCATAGGGAAGTCGCCACGCCAGGTCAGGTCGTGTTCGCGAACGAAGGCCATGCCCTCGCCCTTGCCGCAGAAACCGGCATCCTCCAGGGTCAACAAGGTGGTGATGGTGTAGCAGTCGTAGATCTGCGCGGCATCGACGTCTTTGGGCTTGAGCCCGGCCATCGCAAAGGCTCGCTGGGAAGCCGGACCAATGGGTGTTTGCAGCATGTCCTCGGCATAGGACGGCGACTTGAACGCCAGGTGTTCACCAAACCCGGTAATGAACGCCGGACGTTTGCGGGCCCGCGCCGCCACCTCCTTGTTGGCGATGATCAACGCGGCGCCACCGGCCACCGGCATGACGATTTCCAGGACGTGCAACGGATCGGCAACCATTCTGCTGGCCAGCACCTGTTCGATGGTCAACGGTTGGCCATGGAACATCGCTTGCGGGTTGGCCAGGGCGTTGGTGCGCTGGTCAACGGCAATCTTGGCCATCGCCCGCTGGTCGTAGTCGTACTGAGCGGCATAACGCTGGGCGATCATTGCGTAGCCGGTGTTCTGGCCCATGTGCCCGTAAGGCAGGTCGAACTCGGCCTCGGGTGCGCCGAATGCCGTGCTGTGTCCACCGAATCGCATGGAGCGGGCCATCCAGCCGGCGTCCTCGTCAGGTCCCAACGGCGCCATTCGCGCAGGGATCACGCACAGGACCGCCTGGCACAGCCCCAGTTCGATCGCGGCGGCGGCGCGCCAGACCATGCCGACCGAGGTACAGCCGCCCAAGTCCACGACTTCGGCGAAGTTCAGGCGCAGGCCCAGGTACTCGGCGGCCATCGCCGGTACGAACACCGACGCTTCATGAAAATGCGGGCCGTTGATCACCAGCCCGTCGAGGTCCGAGGCCTTGAGCCCGGCATCGCGCAGCGCCTGGGCCGCGAGGTCGGCAACTTGTTCAAGGTGAAACATCCTGGGTGCGGTCGAATACTTCTCCGGTTTGTATTGTGCGGTGCCAACAATGGCCGCATGCCCTTTGAGCCCCATAGTGCCTCCATGCCGAAGCATTACGCTGCGGCGTTTTCAAGGTTGTGTTGAAGGTCCGGGCGCAGCAGAGCGACCCGGAACTTGAGTGGTCGATCAGAAGGTGTATTTCATCGAAAACGTGGCGTAGTCGCGGTCGGCGAACGGACGATCGATCGGGTCGGCTTCACCCAGGTAGGAGATGTATTTCAACCCGAGTTCCAGGTTGCCCAGGTACTTGAAGGTCGTGCCCATGCTCAGGCGTCTGTCACCGGCGACGCCGGAGATGCTTCCTGACATGGGCGTGGAGCCGCTGAAGACGTTGGAGAAGCTGAAGGGGACTTCCAGATCCCAGCCTTGGAAAACTCCCGGATAACTGAACGATGCGCCCACGGTGTAGGCGCTGGAAGACTTGGTGCGGTAACCCGCGGCTGTGCTGTAGGTGTAGTCATCGGAAGAGGCCACTAGAGGTGCCAGAGAAGGCAGCAGGTTTACGCCTTGCAGGTTGGGCGCCGCCGAAGTGGACTCGACGCTGTCAACCTGCACGCGGATGATTTCGGCAGTCAGGCTGGTCTGGCTGGCCCATGGACGGTCCCCCAGGATACGAATCGCCGACAGTTGCATTTGCTGCCCCTTGCCCTTGGCGGGCACCGCGCCAAGGCCGGTATTGACCATCACCGGCGCACCGTCGCGGTACGACCATTCGGCTCCGACCTGGGTATCGCCGATCTTGGTCGAGGCGCTGATACCGGTCAGTTTTATGTCTTCAAAGTACTTGATCTCGTAACCATTGCTGACGAAGGCGTTGCGGCCACCGCCTACTGGCAAAGCGTTGTAGCCGACCAGCGCGGTGGCCGGGTTCTTGTCGTGGTAGTTGACGTGAAACAGCGACAGCTCGAGGGCCGGTACCGGACGGAATCGCACCTGCACGCCCCACTGGCCACCATCGCTCGGTTCGTCGGTGCCGCGGTAGAGGATCTTCTGGCCGTTGGCGTAGATAAACTCGCGACCTGGCCCGACCACGTCGCTGCCTGACAGGTAGCTGCCCACCGGCGGCAGTTCAGTGCCCTTCCATTCGTATTGCACGTATGCACCAAAGGTCAGTTGGGGGTTCAGTCGGAACGAGCCGGAGAACTGGCCCACCGGCAAAAGGATTTCCTTGACCTCGACACCCGGCTGGGACGCTTTTACCGCGTCGGACGGGTTTTGTACGCCGTTCACACCCGGGTAGAACAGACTCTCGCCCCAGGATTCGATGTGTCGCCCGGCCTTGACGTCGAGCATGGTGTCGTTGTCAAAGCGCCAGCCGCTGAACACATAGGCATCCAGCATTTTGCTGCGACCGCCGCTGTAGTAGCGGGTGTCACTGGTGAACTCGTCGTTGCTGCCGCTTTTGTTCACGGTAGCGGGCGAATCGTTATCGTTTTCTCTGTGATAGACGTCATCGTAGAAGGTACTGCCGCGCACCACGGCGCCGTAGTTGTCCTTGCGCAGGATCATTTCCGCCAGCGCGCCCACGCGATTGGTGGTCAGGCTGCCACTGTCGAAGTTGCGGTTGGCATCGTCGGCGTTGATAGTCAGCAAGCGATCGCTTTGACTGCCAGTGCGTACACCGATGCCGTAGCTGGTGGTCACCGACCAGTCGATGGTCGCGCCGTTGTCGAACTCGAACGTCTCACCTGCCCAAACGGGTGTGGACACCAGCGCAATGGCTGCCGCCAGGCTGGTGAGCTGAAATGCGCCCGAACCGATGACCGTAAAGTTATTGTTGTTTTTGTTGATCACACTGATTCTCCTCAATGACAACCGGTTGGCTGCCTGGAATGTTCAACACTGCTGCCGTGCCATTCGCTCAAAACACCTTGAGCGGCGTTACACCGCACGCTCCCCTTACAGCACGCCGGTAGCGATATCGCCCCCGGTCCTCTTCCCGCTCCAGCGACCCTTCGGCCACCAGGTAGTTGGCATGGGCCAACGTTTCGCCCAGCGCCATCAGTTCGTCGAAACGACCCGACAGTTTGGGAAACAACAGGGCCATGAGCTCGAGCACGGTGCGCGGCTCGTCACAGTTGGCCAGCATTAAAGCCAGATGCCCTTTGTGGTGGGCCTCCAGCTGGTCCAGGCGCTGATGCAAATTGAAGAACGGCCGCTCATGTGCCGGCAACACCAGCACGCTGTCGGGCAAGCTGCGCAAGTGCTCGATAGAATCGAGCCAGTCACGCAGCGGGTTTGCCAACGGCTCCGTGGCATGCACTCCGACGGTGGAAGTGATGCGCGGCAGCACCTGGTCGCCGGAGATCAGCAAGCCGTTATCGGCGGCGTACAGACAGGCATGCTCCGGCGAGTGGCCGCGACCGATCACCACCTGCCAGGTGCGGCCACCGATGTGCAGGCAGCTGCCTTCGTGCAAACGCCGGAAATGGTGCAGTGGCGCTGGCAGGAAGTGGGCGTTGCTCATCACCGCGAACATCTCGGTACTCTGCTCGTCGCTGACCCCGGCCTTGCGGTAGAAATCGAGAAAGTCCCAGCCCGGTGGCTGATCGGCGGGAAACCTGACGTGCAACGACTGGAACTCGCTGACGGTCATGTACACCGGGCAATGAAAACGCTGCGAAAGCCACGCGGCGACCCCGGCATGGTCGGAATGAAAGTGGGTGCAGACCACCGCCAGCAGCGGCAGCCCGTCGCACACTTCACTCAGCACACGGTCCCAGACTTCGCGGGTCTGTTCGGTGTTCATGCCGGTGTCCACAACGACCCAGCCATCGGTGTGGCGCAGCAGATAAAGGTTGATGTGGTCCAGGCGAAATGGCAGCGGCATGCGCAGCCACCACACCCCCGGTGCCACTTCGCGCACCTGTCCGGAATCGGGCGCCTGCGGCCACGGGTACCGCAGGCCGTCGCGCAATTGGTGACCGTTGGCGTCCAGATCAGCCATGCTCGGCCACCGCAAATGGCGTCAGGCCGGCCCGCGTCAATGCCTCCGGCGAATAAGGCACATAGCTGCGGGCCTGTTCGTCGCGGATGAACAGTGGATCGCTGCAACGAGTCGGGCAGTAGCCCTGACGCTGCAGGTCGACCTTGCGCAGCTTGTAGCTGGCGGTCAGGTCTGCCGACTGGGTAACCCGCACGAACACCGGCGCGGCATAGCGTGGCAGGCGCGCTTCGGTCAAGGCGTACAGGGCGGCCGGATCAAACGGCTGGTCGGCCTGCATCAATACCGCGGCCATGCCGGCCCGGCCTTCTTGGCCGGGCACCTGGACGCCATAGATATTGATCAGTTCCAGGCCCACCAGATCGCCCAGGGCGTGCGCCACTTCCAGGGTCGAAACGTTCTCGCTCTTCCAGCGATAGGTATCGCCGATGCGGTCGACGAAATAGCAGTAACCGTCGGCATCCTCGCGCAGCAAGTCGCCGGAGCTCCAATAGGCATCGCCCTCGCGAAACACATTACGGCGGATTTTGCTCTCGGTCGCCTCGGCAGAGGTGTAACCCTCGAAGCGTCCGCCACCGATCTCAGGGTGATTGACGATAAAGCCCATGGCCTCGCCAACCTCACCTACTTTGCAGACTTGATAGAAACCGTTTTCGTCCCGTGGATGGCAATCGTTTTCGATGTCGTAACGCACTAACCTCAGGTTGGTCTTGTTCCAGTCCGGCACGCGTCCGCAGGAACCAAAATAGTTGTCGACGTTGATCAGTGCCGAATTGGCTTCGGTGGCGCCCCAGCCCTCGAACACCCTGATCGGGCCGAAGCGCTCCAGCCAGCGTTGCCAGGAGTCCGGCGACAGCCCGGCGCCGAGCATGCAGCGCAGACTGTGCTCGCGCTCGCCCGCTCGAACTGGCTGATTGAGCAGGTAGCGGCAGATCTCGCCGATGTACTGGAAGATGCTGATCTGGTGTCGCGCCACATCGTTCCAGAACTCCCGTACGCTGAACTTGCGGCGCACCACGATGGCGGCACCGGCGCGCAGCGCAGTAGACGTCACCGAGGTGGCCGCGGCGCCGTGGTACAGCGGCAGGCAGCAATAGAACACATCCTTGCTGGTGACTTGCAGGGTGGGTTCCATCACATCCCCCGACGACATCCAGCGCATATGGCTGTAACGCGCAGCCTTGGGCAAGCCGGTAGTACCCGAGGTAAAGATCAGCAGGGTTGTGGCCTGCGCCTCGATGTGCGCGCGGATGTTCCGGGGAAACGGCGTGCGCGGGGCTTTCTCCAGGCGCGCATCGAAATGCCCGTCAATGCCCTTGGGCAGCGCTCCCGACCAGGGATTTTCCGCGTCACGCACCAACCAGCACGGCAGGCCGGGAAAGCCTTCGGTGGTTTGCACATTCGCCAGGCACTCTTCGCCAACCACCAGCGCCCTGGCCTCGGTGGTCTTCAACGCATGCAGCAGTGGTCGGCCACTGACCTGAGTATTGATGAAGGCCACCACCACCCCGAGCTTGACCAAGCCGAACCAGGTGCAGAAAAACGCCGGGCGGTTTTCCATGGCCAGCGCGCAGACATCGCCGGCGCGCAGGCCATTGGCATAAAACGTGTGGGCCATCTGGTTGGCACGTGCATCGACCTCGGAGTAACTCAGGGCCTGCTCGCCATAAATCAGAAAGGTGCTCTCACCCTGCTCACTCGCCTGTTGCTCCAGACGGTCAGCCAGGGTGTAGAGATCGCCCGGCTTGATCCGACCGGCAGCGGCCGAGCGCTGGTCCAGCAACGCTTGAGTCTGCTCCCGTGGTACCACGCGGGACCGCAGGACGTGGTTTAAGTCATTAAGATTCATTACATCACCTCCCCGGCTATTGCTTGATGCACGCGGTAATCCGAGTAGCCCGCCGGGCCCGGCGTATACAGGGTCTTGCGGTCAAAGCCACTTAGCGGCAGGCCACGTTGCAAACGCGCCACCAGATCGGGGTTGGCAATAAAATGACGGGCGAACGACACAGCTGCCCCCTCGCCCGACGCGAGAGCGGCAGTGGCCGAAGGACCGTCGAAACCATCGTTGAGAATCAATGCATGAGGACTGTGCTTACGCGCCAGGGCGAAGGCGTCGAGCTCTGCCAGGGGCGAGCGCATGATGTGCAGGTAGGCCAGCTCCAGCGACGCCACGGCTTCGCACAAGGCTGCTGCCGTGGCCGCCGGATCGCGGTCATCGATGTCGTTGTAGGGGTTGCCGGGGCACAGGCGAAAACCAACGCGTCCGGCGCCAATCGCAGCGGCCATGGCCTCGATCACTTCCTTGGCAAAACGCACCCGCCCGCCCACATCGCCGCCGTAGGCGTCGCTGCGCTGGTTGCTGCCGGAGGCCATGAACTGCATCGGCAGGTAACCGCTGGTGCAGTGCAGTTCGACACCGTCGAAGCCGGCCAGACGCGCATTCAACGCGGCCTGCCGATAGTCCTCGATGACCTCGCCAATACCTTGCAAGGTCAGCGCCTGTGGCTCATCGGTGTCCACCAGGCCGGCGGTATCGCTGAACACCTGTGTGCGTGCGCGCAATGCCGAAGGTGCCACCGTGGCCGCGCCCGCCGGTTTGTTGTGACGGCTGGCGGCGCGGCCGACATGCATCATCTGCAGGACAATCCGCCCGCCCTCGGCATGCACTGCCTCGGTGACCCGCCGCCAGCCGACGATTTGCTCGTCGCTGTAGATCGCCGGGGTGCGACAATAGCCCAGGCCGCTGGCCGACGGCGCGGTGCCCTCGGCCACGATCAGCCCGGCACTGGCGCGCTGGCGGTAGTATTCGACCATATCGCCGCCGGGTATCGCATCGGCAAGGGCGCGGCTGCGAGTCATGGGGGCCATGACGATGCGGTTGGCCAATTGCAGTTCGCCCAGGGCGACCGGCTCGAACAAGACGCTCATCTCAATTCCTCAGCTTCTTATTGTTTTTTGCTGTCGCAGGGCTTGCCATGACATGGGCAAGCGCTGACATGGCAGCGGATATGGCTGAATGATTGACGTTGAGTGCGTGCGAAACATCGTCCGACAAGACTAGGTTCGCTATCGGGTGCGGCGGTTTGCCTGGGAGATGACAGAGATGGTCTGAACGGACGATGAAAAAAACACTGGGCACCTACAGCATCGCGCCAACTAGAACAAAACCGGGAGCACCCGCAGTGAACCAATCCACCCCCGTGACATGGCGAACGCATTACGCGCTTTTCGTGCTCGCCAGCATCTATGTGTTCAACTACATCGACCGCCAGTTGATGGCGATCCTGATCGAACCGGTCAAGCTCGAATTCGGCATTTCCGATACTGGCATCGGCCTGCTGTCGGGGGTGACCTTCGCGGTGTTCTACACCGTGTTCGGCTTCCCGCTGGGACGCCTGTCGGATCGAATCGGGCGCAAGCCGGTGATCGCCTTCAGTTGCATCGCCTGGAGCCTGATGACCATGCTCTGCGGCATGGCTGGAAACTTTCTGACCCTGGTGCTGGCGCGGATAGGCGTGGCCGTGGGCGAGGCCGGTGGCACGGCGCCGTCGGTGGCGATGGTCTCGGACTTGTACCCGGCGAACCGCCGATCCACTGCTCTGTCGGTGCTGATGCTCGGTTCCAGCCTGGGGGCGATAGTTGGCCTGGGCCTGGGTGGCTGGATTGCCCAGCACCACGGTTGGCGCTACGCCTTCTTGTTGATCGGCGCGCCCGGAATCTTCCTTGGTCTGCTTCTGCTGCTGACCGTGCGAGCGCCCAAGCGCGTAGTGCCGCTGGGCAACGTCGCGGCGCAACAGGATGGCTGGCTCAAGACCCTCCTCGAGCTGTTTCGCATGCCCTCGTTCCCTTGCCTGGTGCTCACCGGCGGCGCGGCAGCGATTGCCGGCTACGCCATCGGCACCTGGAGCCCGAGCTTCCTGATCCGTTCCCACGGCCTCAATCTGCAAGAAGCCGGATTTCTGGTGGGCGTGGTGGGCGGTACGGGTGCGACTTTCGGCACCCTGCTGTGTGGCATGCTCACCGACCGCATGGCGCGACGTGATGTCGGCTGGCAGATCGGTGTGCCGTTGCTGGGTACGCTGATCAGCATTCCCTTCGCCCTGGCGTACTTCCTCTGGCCCCAAGGCACGGCGTTCCATATCGGCAGCATCGCCGTGCCGCAGGCGTTTTTGTTCTACAGCGCGTTCGCCTTCTTTGGCGTTTGGTGGGCAACACCGTGCCTGAGCGCCATTACCCACCTTTTCCCGGCTACACGACTGGCCCAGGCCACGGCGATTTTCGTCATGTCCATGACCCTCTTGGGTGTGGGTATCGGGCCGCTTTTTGTTGGCATGCTCAGTGACTTCTTTGTGCCAACCCTGGGCAGTGAGTCGCTGCGCTACGCGTTGGCTTCATCTGTGTCAATGCTGGTGCTGGCCAGCGTGTTCCTGACCCTGGCACTGCCGCGATATCGCCAACAGATGAACAGCCTCGCGCCACTGCCCGCGACGAACCAGGCCGTGACTGCCTGATCCTCTTCCCCTTACAACCGCGCCGCTGGAAACCTGCCGGGTTCCAGCGGCTTTTTTTTGCTGAGGACCACGATGAGTACCAGTGCCGTACAGATCTGCAACCTGCTTTACCGTTACGCCGAGTGCCTGGACAGCGGACAACTGGTCGAGGCCGCCGAGTTGTTTCGACATGCCCGACTCAAAGTAAAAAGCCACAGTGACTTCCTTGATTACACCGCCCTGCTGGAGATCTGGCAGCAACGAATCAAGCTCTATCCCTGCGGTACACCCCGCACCAGACACGTCATCAGCAACCCCATCAGCAACCCCATCATCAACATTGACCAACCCACAGGAACCGCGACAGCTCGCTCCTGCTACACCGTGCTGCAGGCCACCGACACCCTGACTCTGCAACCTATCGCCAGCGGGCGCTACCTGGATGAGTTCGAGCGTATCGACGGGGTCTGGCGATTCAGCTTTCGAGATTATTCGCACTTGGACATGATCGGTGACTTGAGGGGGCATTTGTTGGGCTAAGAGAACGATAACGCGGTGCAGCAGGTGCACCGCCGTCTCAGGCTTTTACAGGGATCGGAGCATGACACCAAACGACGAAAAAGCCCCACCGGATACCGATGGGGCTTTTAGTCATTACAACGATCCGGGGCTTATCTACCGATAGCCCGCGCCGCGTCCGCGGTGTACTGGTCCGGGGTAAATTTGCCTTCGTTGAGGATCGGGCCTTTCTTCGACTCGTTGGTCATGCCGTAGCCGGTGTACTGGCCGGAGTTCAAGTCCAGAAAGAACTGCGAACCAGCCTGCCAGCCGCTCATATCCGGGTGGTAGTAGTAGTTGACCATGGCGTGCTTCCACAGCTGTCCACGGGCGTCGTAGTTGTCGGCCATGACCGCGTTCCAGGTGTCTTCGTCGATGAACAGCACGCGCTTGCCATAGACATGGCGATAGCCTTCCTTGAGGTCGGCTTCCAACACCCATACCCGACGCAATTCATAACGCATCAAATCCGGATTGGGATGGTTGGGCGTCAGCATGTCGGCGTGCTTGACGGTCCCGGCGTTGGGCTTGTAGGCGTTGGCCGGGCTATAGATCTCGCGCTTGCCGACCAGCTTCCAGTTGAAGCGTTCCGGTGAGCCGTTGAACAAGCGGTCCTCGTCGACGGTCATGGTGCCGTTGGTGCCGATCATCGGCTGATCGTAACCGTAGCCCGGCAGTTGCCGAACACGTCGGGTGGACGGGCTGTAAGACCACGCCTGACGCGACTCTACGGCGAAGTTGTAAGGTTCATGGGAAATGCTCAGAGTGCCGTTGTCGCGGGCCGGTTTGAGAGTCATGTTGTTGCTCATGGCCTGGATCTTGCCGTCCGTGGTGGGCTCGACGGTTGGCGAGTTGGCCTGCGACAGGTTGCGTGCATAGGCACGGCCCCAGCCGATGCTGCCATTGGGCAGGACCGAAGCCAGGTCAGAGGTCTTTTCCTCAGTGTAGGCACGAGCCGGCAGTTGGTGGTTCCACAGCAGTTCCATGCCGTTCTTGGGAATCGGGAACGGAATCTGGCCCAGACCTTCGAAACCCGCCCCGTCATTGACCAGCCTGGCATTCAGAGCGTTGTCCATCGCGCGGCGGCAGACGTAATCGGGATAGCGGAAATCCCGGTGACCGGGATAGATGTTCATCTTGTAGCTGCTCGGATACTTCTTCAGCAGCGCCTTCTGGCCTTCGGTAAGGTGCGCCTCATACTGGCTCATGTTCTGCGCAGTGATCACCAGGATCGGTTTCTCCGCCGCATAGGGGTCCACCGGCTGGTCGCCGGAGAACTTCACATGATTCCAGCCCGGGACTTCACCCAGGTATTTGCCGGTATACGGCGGAATGGTGCCCTCGGCGTTGCCGGCTTGCTCGGCGCCAACACAGGTCAGCTCCTTGCCCAGTCTGGCTGCTTCCTGAGGTGACACCGCGGCGTGCGCATAACCCGTCAGCCCGCTATTGGCTGTGACTGCGACCGCGAGCATGAGACCTGTTCTTGTTATTTTCATGTGATGCCTCCTTCGCTGATAAGGCTGTGTGGATGGATCTATTGTTCGTGTTCTGCCGGCCCCGACATCGTCCGGAAAGACTAAGGCGACGTTATGCGCCCAACTTTTCCTGCAGCTTTGCCTTGAGCACCTTGCCGGTGGCGTTGCGTGGCAAGGGTTCAAGCACCCGATAAACCTGCGCCGGCACTTTGTAGGCAGCCAGGCGCTCGGCGATGAATGCGCAAACTTGCGCTTGCTGGGGCAGAGTTGACGCCTGGCCGTGAATGGCCAGCCCCACCGTCTCACCCAGCAGCGGATCGACAATGGCGAATGCTGCCGCTTCCAGGACACCGGGCATATCGAGCACGCAAGTTTCGATTTCTGCGGCTGAAATTTTCTCGCCACCGCGGTTGATCAACTCCTTGACCCGGCCGGTGATACTGAGAAAGCCCTCTTCGTCGAGGTAGCCGATGTCGCCAGTGTCGAGCCAACCGTCGCGCAGGCTTTGCGCGGTGGCTTCGGGCAGGTTCCAGTAGGCGCTCATCAAGGTTGGGGAACGCAGCCAGATCACCCCGCGAGTGCCCGCCGCCTGTGGCTGGTCAGGGCTGTCACCGATACGAATATCGACGATCGGCAGCGCCCAACCCGCCGTCTGCGGCTTGTACACGAACGGATCGCCGCCGATGGCCGCGCCGATGCCATTGCTTTCGGTCAGGCCGTAGCCGGCACCGCCGATGACGTCGGGCTTGAGCTTGAGCATGTCATCCAGCACCCCGGCGGACGACGCTGCACCACCCAGCCCAAGTCCGAACAGGCTGGCGGTGTGCTCGCTGCCAAAGCGTGGTGACGCAAGCAGTTGCTGCATCATCACCGGTGCCCCGTTGAACTGGGTACAGCGCTCATCACGAATGAGGTCGATCGCACGTTCGACATCCCACTTGTACATCAGCATCAAGCGCCGACCTCCGCGTAATGCCGACAGGAACTGCGCATGCAAGCCGCTAACATGGAACAACGGCACGGCCGCCAGCGTGGTGGGTGGATAGCCGCTACTGATCACCACGCCGATACGCTCGGGCGAGCTCATGGCGCAAAACGCGCCCTGGAAATCCAGGGCAAACAGCGCCTGACAGATAGCCCGGTGACTGGACACGGCGCCCTTGGCGCGGCTGGTGGTGCCCGAGGTGTAAAGGATCAGCGCCGGTGCGTCAGGATCGATTTCCAGCGTGGGCACAGGTTGCGCCGGGGCGCTGATCAAGTCCTCGAAACGCAGGCAGTTCTCGGGCAAGGTGGATTCCTCGGTCCCGACGACGATGGTGGCTCGCTGCTCGCGGGCCAGATCCTCGCGCAGGGTATCGAGGCGCGCTTCGTCGCAGATCAGCAGGCGGGAACCGCTGTCCTGCAACGCGTACTGCAACTCGTCGCGCAGGCCCCAACTGTTGAGTGGCACACACACCGCGCCACAGCGCACGATCGCGGCGAAGGCCACCAGCCACGCCGGCTGGTTACGCATGGCGATCGCCACCCGCTCGCCCGGTTGCAGGACAAAACGGTCGACCATCTGCCCGGCCAGGCGGTCGACCCGATCGAAGAACTGGTTGAAGGTCAGGCGCTGCGACTGCCAGACCAGGAATTCACGGTCACCGTGAACCCGACCGTTGTCGAACACTTGCAGCAAGTCGTGCGCGGCGTGACGAAAGTAGCGTGGAGCGCCGTCATCGGGCGTCACCACTTCAAACGGCGCACCGGGGGCGATCAGTTCGCGCCACGCGGTGTGCCAGCGTTCAATGCTCATTTTTGTTTTCTCCAGAACGGGCGAAAGACCTGTGGGAGTGGGCGCCTGACACTCCGCCATCGCGGGCAAGCCCGCTCCCACAGGGTGGTGCGTCGTGCTCATATGCTGGGTACACCAGAAATTCTTGTGGGAGCGGGCTTGCTCGCGAAGGCGCCGGCACATTCAACAGCCTCGTTGCCTGACACTCCGCTTTCGCGAGCAAGCCCGTTCCCACAAGGGTTTACGCGTGGGCCGAATAGCGTTCGCAATGGAAATCCCGGTCACCCAGGCAGCTCTGCGCCACGCGCACGCGCTTGAGGTACAGGCCGACATCCAGCTCGTCGGTGACGCCGATGCCGCCGTGCATCTGCACGGCTTCGTTGGCCACCTTGATTGCCGTATCGCCGGTTTTCCATTTCGCCAGGCTGACCGTTCGACCGCGTGCCGCGACGTCGATGCTGGTGTCATCCAGGGTCGCCAGCGCGGCCATCAGGGTGCTGCGACTCAGCGCCAGGTCGATGTACATTTGCGCGGCGCGATGTTGCAGGACCTGGAAGGTGCCAATCGGCGTGTCGAACTGCACGCGGGTCTTTAGGTACTCCAGAGTGGTTTCGAACAGTTGCTCCGCCATCCCCAACAGCTCCGCCGCCAGGCAGGTGCGACCACGGTCCAGTGCGGTTTCCAGCGCGGTCCAGCCCTCGCCCAGAGTGCCAAGCAGCGCTTCGTTGCCCAATTGCACCTGGTCCAGTTGCAAGCGTGCACTGTTGCGCGAATCGATCAGCGGCAAGGCGCTGACTGTCAGGCCCTGCGTATCGGCCGGCACCAGGAACAGGCTGATGCCTTGCGTATCACCCGGTTGCCCGGACGTGCGCGCTGCTACCACAAAGGCATCGGCACCGAGGCCGTCGACCACCCAGAACTTGTCGCCGTGCAAGCGATAGCCCTGCCCCTCGGCCTCGGCCACAAGGGCAATGCGGCTCGGGTCATGGCGCGACTGTTCGTCCACCGCCAGGGCCAGGCGTTGTTCACCACCGATCACCGCTTGCAGCCAGTGCGTCTGTTGCGCCGAGTTGCCAGCCAGGTGGAGCAGCGAACCACCCAGCACCACGCTGGACAACAGCGGCGTGGCGGACAGGTTGCGGCCCATGGATTCAAAGATCGGCCCAAGGCCCTTGCAACCGAAATCCAGGCCCCCGAAGTCTTCGGGAAACGGAATCGCACTCCAGCCCAGATCGACCGCGTCCCGCCACAACTGCGCATCGAAGCCCGGGGCCACCGCTTCATCGCGCAGCCGACGCTGGGCACTCACCGGGCTGCGGGCGGCGAGAAAATCCCGGGCGCTGTCGGCCAGCAAACGCTGCTCATCGTTGTAACGCAGGCTCATGGGGTGACTCCTTTTTTAGCGTCTGGCAAGCCCAGCACGCGCTTGGCGATGACGTTCAACTGGACTTCCGAGGACCCGCCGGAAATGGTCAGCGCATAGCTGTTCAACCAGGAACGGGTCACCGCCAGTTGTTGTTCGCTGAATGCCGCGCTCTCCCAACCGAAAGCATGCCCGGCCATGGCATCGAGCAGCACTTCGAACTTGTCGCGCTCCTGCTCGGTATGCACCAGCTTCATGATCGACATCAGGCCGCCGATGTCATCGCCGGCCCGCGCCTCTTCTCCCATGCGTTGCACGGTCAGGTTGTAGGCTTGCTCGTTCATCGCGCACGCCGTGGCCCGCGCCTGCAAGGCGTGTTCGCCCCGGGTCTGGGGGGTCGGCACGTACTCGCGCATCAGCGCCAGCAGGTCGAAGTGCGACGGCAGGCTGAACTCGCCGAATTTCGACATCGCCTTGCGTTCGTGTTGCAACAGGTACTTGGCCAGGTTCCAGCCACCGTTCAACGGTCCGATCAACTGGTTCTTGGGTACTTTCACGCTGTCAAAGAACACCTGGCAAAACGCCGATTTGCCGCTGATCAGATCGATCGGCTGCGGCTTGACGCCGGGACTGCGCATGTCCAGCACGATCAGGCTTATGCCTTCGTGTTTCGGCGCGCTGAAGTCAGTGCGCACCAGGGCATACATCCAGTCGGATTTGTCGCCGTAGGAGGTCCAGATCTTGCTGCCATCCACCACGAAATGATCGCCGGCATCACGTGCGGCCATTTTCAGGCTGGCCAGGTCGGAACCGGCGTTCGGCTCGGAGAAGCCTTGGCACCAGCGAACTTCACCGCGGGCAATCGGCGGCAACAGATCACGTTTCTGCTGTTCGCTGCCGTAAGCCAGCAGCACCGGCCCAAGCATCCAGATGCCGAGGTTGATCTGCGGTGGCCGACACTTGATGCGGCGCATCTCGCTTTCCAGCACCGCCAGTTGTTCGTCACTCAAGCCGGCGCCCCCATATTCCTCGGGCCACTCGGGGCAGAACCAGCGCTTGTCGCGCATGCGCTCGAACCACAGGCGTGCATCCGCATTGGGAAATTGCGGGTTCTGGCCGCCCCACACCACATCGCCTTCAGCCATGCCGCTGCGCATCGACAGCGGGCAGTTGGCCTCCAGCCAGGCACGGGTGTCCTGGCGAAATTGCTCGATAGTGCTCATGAAAGTCCCCTTCGACCCGCCCCGGTACCGGGGCGAGTACGGTTCTTGTTGTTGATGGACCAGCGTCAGCGTTGAGTACGCGGCATGCCGAGGCCAAACTGGGCGATCAGTTCGCGCTGGATTTCATTGGTGCCGCCACCAAAGGTCAGGGTCGTGGCAGAGCGCAGTTCATACTCCAGGTCACCCTGCAACAGCGTTGCCGCCGAACCGCTGCGCATCGAACCATTGGCACCGACGATTGCCGCCAGCTTGCGCAGGATCTCGATGGCCGACTCCGAGCCGAATACCTTGGTGGTCGAACTCAGCGCGACGCTCATGCGGTCGAGCTCAAGATCGGCAGCGATGCGCATGTTGATCAGGCGCATCGCTTCCAGGCGTGCATAACACTCGGCCAGCGAGCTGCGCACCCAGGCTTTATCCATCGCCCGGCGGCCTTGTTCATCGCGGGCCCGCGCCCACAGGTAGACCCGACGAAACAGCGCCACGACCTTGTCCGACCAGGTGCCGAGACCGAGGCGCTCGTGGTTCAGTTGCGATGTGATCAGCTTCCAGCCACCGTGCAACTCACCCACCAGCATCTCGTTGGGCACCCGCACGTTGTCGTAGTAAGTGGCCGCCGTCGGATTGCCGACGGTGTGAATCAGGGTGTGGGAGAAGCCCGGCGTCGTGGTATCGACGATCAGCAGCGAGATACCCTTGTGCCGCGCCTGGGTCGGATCAGTACGAGCCGCCAGCCAGACGAAATCGGCCGATTCGGCGCCCGAGGTCCACAGTTTGTTGCCATTGACCAGGAAGCCTTCGTCGTCCTGGCGGGCGCTTGTTTTCAACACCGCAAGGTCACTGCCGGCATCCGGCTCCGAGTAGCCGATGGCAAACATGATCTCGCCTGCGGCGATGCCAGGCAGAAAGCGTTCTTTCTGCAGCTCGCTGCCGTGGGCCATCAACGCCGGGCCTACGGTGCTGATGGTCACGAACGGCAGTGGTGCCCCGGCGATGTTGGCTTCTTCGAAGAAGATCAACTGCTCGGTGGCCGCGTAACCCTGGCCGCCATGGGCCTTGGGCCAGCCAACCGCGAGCCAGCCGTCGCGTCCCATCTGGCGGATGGTCTGGCGAAACAGCTCACCGCCTTCCTTGCCGCGCAACTGATCGCGCATGTCCGGGGTCATCAGTGCCTGGAAATAGTCCCGCACCTTGTGGCGCAGGGCATGTTGTTCGGGAGTGAGGTCGACGAACATCTGCTGCTCCTTAGGCTGCGCCGAGAATCAGGCCGCTGGTGGGTACACCGGTGCCGGCGGTAACCAGCACGTTCTGCACATCCGCCACCTGGTTGACCGCCGTGCCACGCACCTGGCGCACCGCTTCGGCGATGCCGTTCATACCGTGGATATAGGCTTCGCCCAGTTGCCCACCGTGGGTGTTGATCGGCAGTTTGCCGCCACGGGCGTGGTGCCCTGCGCGGATGAACTCCTTGGCTTCACCGCGCTTGACGAAGCCGAACTCTTCCAGTTGCGGCAATACAAACGGGGTGAAGTGGTCGTAGATCACGGCGGTCTGGAACGCGTCCGGCCCCAGGCCCGACTGGCGATACAGTTCGCGGGCGACCACGCCCATTTCCGGCAGCCCGGTGATGTCTTCGCGGTAGAACGAGGTCATGCTCTGTTGGCCGTGACTGATGCCTTGGGATCCGGCCTTGATGGTCACCGGTTTCTGCCGCAGGTCACGGGCACGCTCGGCCGAGGTAATGACCATCGCCACCGCGCCATCGGATTCCTGACAGCAATCGAGCAGGTGCAGCGGTTCGCAGATCCAGCGCGAGGACTGGTGTTCTTCCAGGGTGATCGGCTTGCCGTGGAAAAATGCCTGGGGATTGGTTGCGGCAAAATCGCGAGCCGCCACCGCCACCCGGCCGAAGTCTTCGCTGGTGGCGCCATAGGTGTGCATGTAACGCTGGGCGAACATCCCGACCCAGGCCGCCGGTGTATGGAAACCGTGGGGCATGTACCAGCCGTAGTTGACGTTGTCGAAGGTCGGCGTCGAAGCGAAACCGTAGGCACCTGTCCCGAAGCGATACCAGGAACGCTCATTCATGGCGCGATAGACCACCACCACTTTCGCCATCCCGGTGGCTACTGCCATGGCCGCGTGCATCACCGGTCCACAGGCCGCACCGCCGCCGTGGGGCACTTGCGAGAAAAACTTCACGTCTTTGCAACCGAGCAAACGGGCAATTTCGTACTCCGGGACCTTGTCCACCGAGTAAGAGCTAAAGCCCTCGACCTCGGATGGATCAATGCCGGCATCCTTGAGCGCACTCAAGGTGGCCTCCAGGGCCAGGCGCAATTCGGTGCGTCCGGAGTTCTTGGAAAATTCGGTCGCGCCCAGACCAACGATCGCGGCACGCCCGGAAATCGATGAATCAGTCATCTGTGTTTCTCCGGCTGTCAGGGCAGGACCAACGCGACCGTACCGGTCACGTGGTTGCCCATGGAATTTTTGCCGCTCAAGGTGATTTCCACCGTGCGGGTATCGGCGTCGAGCGCGCTGACGCTGCCGTTGAAGGTCATGCAGTCGCCGGGATAATTTGGCGCACCGAGCTTGATTTTCAGCGCGCTGAACTGCGCCAGCGGTCCGGCCCACTGCTCGACAAACCGCTGCACCAGCCCGTTGGTGGTGAGGATGTTCATGAACACGTGGGGCGAGCCCAGGGCACGGGCCGCCTCGGCGTCGTGGTGCCCGGGGAAGTAATCACGAGTGGCAATCGCGCCACCGTTGATCAGGGTCACCGTAATCGGCACCGCAAGCTCCGGCAGTGCTTCGCCGGGGCGCACGTCTTCAAAGCGCTTGGTGTTCTTCGAGGTCATATTTCCATCCCAGCTTGTCGTTATCGTTGAGCCAGTCGCCCAGGCGTTCGAGGTTTGCCGCCGAGCCACCCAGGGCAAGGGACAGGCCGCGACTCCAGTAGAGAAAACGGTGTATCGGATACGTCAGGTCAACTCCGATGCCGCCATGCACGTGCTGTGCGACATGGCCAATGCGGTGCCCCGCTTCACAGGCCAGCCAGGCCGTGGCCAGTGCTTCACTGGGTGCCGGCAAGCCAGCATCGATGCGGTAGGCCAGTTGCCACAGCGTGGTGCGCAAGGCTTCGACGGCGATATGGGTATCGGCCATGGTCATCTGCACCGCCTGGAAGCTGCCGATGACGCGTTCGAACTGCCGGCGCTCGCTGACATAGGCCACGGTGCGGCGGATCTGCTCTTCGCTGACGCCCAGTTGCAAGGCTGCCAATGCCGCCACGCTGCGCAGTTCCAGCCAGGCGACGGCCTCGGCCGGCAACAGTGCCGCGGCGTCTACGGTTAAACCCTGGATGTGCAGGTCGGTCACTGCCTCGCCGTGGGTCAGTACCGCCGACACGCGCTTTACCTCGGGCGCCGACAAGTCGAGCAGCAGCAAGCGCGGCTGACCGTCGACATCTGCCAATACCAGCGCGGCCCGGGACTGGTCGCCCAACGCCAGGGCCGCGACGCGGCCATTGATCGACCAGCCCTCGGCACAGGGACGGGCTTTCAACTCGATGCCCAGCGCACTGCTCAAGCCATCGACAGACAGGCTCAGCAGTGCCTCGCCGGACGCCGCTTTGGCCACCCACCCTGCACTGTCGCCAGCACCGAAACGGGCCAGGGTCGCGGCCGCCAATTGATGACGCCACAACGGCACCTGGGCCAGGGCCTTGCCCTGGGCTTGCAGCACCAGCATCAGTTCGGTCATGCCCAGACCGCTGCCACCGTGTTCTTCGGGAATCGCCAGGGCATGCAGCCCCGTCTCGATACACAGTGCCCACAGCGGCGTCATCATCGGTTCGCCGCTGGTATCCCACTGGCGCATGTAGTCGTCATGGCAATGGTCGACAAACAATCCATCGGCCATTTGCGCAATGGCGCGCTGGTCTTCGCTCAATTCGAAATCCATGGTGGCTCCTATGCCTCTACCGGCCGGAACAGCGGCAGGGTCATCTGGTCATCGAAGGTCTGGAACTCGACCTGCAAATGCTGGCCGATCTGCAACTGCTCACGCTCGATCCCGACCAGGCCTGCGATCAGGCGCACGCCCTCTTCCAGTTCGATCAGGCCGATCGGGTTGGGGTAATCGAACGGCGGCACTTCGGGGTAGTGCATCACCACGAACGAATACAAGGTGGCGCGGCCACTGGCTTGCAGGGTGTCCCAGTCGAAGCTGTGGCATTCGATGCACACCGGCGCCGGTGGATGGCGCAGGGTCTGGCAGGCGCTGCATCGCTGAATCAGCAACTGGCCCTTGTCGCAACCTTCCCAGAAGAAGCGGGTGTCATCACTGATTCCCGGCAGCGGACGCTTGGCCTTGACCGGTGCCGACTCAGCCTTGGCTGGCGCCTGGGCATTGGCCGCACGGAACTTGAATACGCGAAAAAGCAACTCGCCCACCGGCTCGTCGCCGCCCGCTTTTTCGACGAAGTGGCTCATCACCAGAGTGACGAAAAAGCCGGTGCCCAAGGCGGTGGTTTTCTCTTCGCCCACCGAATCCAGGCGCGTGGTGTAGTAGAGCTTTTCGCCTATGCGCAGCGGACGAGTGAAGGTCAGCTCGGAGTTCACCGCCACGGTGGAGGCATAACCGTAGGCTTCCATTTCCTTGAGCACCTCGTACGGGTTCTCGTCGGTGGAGCCAGGCGGATAGTTGTTGGCGTGCAGGCCCTCCATGGTCCACACCTGCAGCATCGCAGGCGGTGCGATCAGCCCCTCGTGCCGGGTGCCCAGGGCAAATTCCGCGTCGGTGTACAGCGGGTTGTCCACGCCCATGACTTCGCACCACTGGCGAATCATTGGGGCATTGACCTCGTCCCAGGCGTACACGCGGCCGTACTGGCGCCCCACCAGGGCGCGCACATTGGATAGCAATTGTGGATCAGCCAAAGTCGTCTCCTTCACATTGAAGGCGGCCACCGAACCCGGTCGCCGCAATAGGTCGATCAGGTGGGCAGCACCTGTGCGGCGCCGAGAAATGCCGGGCGTTCACCACCGCCATGCAGCAACAGGTTGCAACCGCTGGCGTAGCCAGCCAGCGGCGATGCGATGTAGAGGCAGGCGTTGGCAATGTCTTCGGCCACGGCCATGCGGCCAGCTGGAATGCCGGCAGCGACGGCGGCGATACCGGCCTCGGAGCCGTAGTGCAGATGGGCCTGCTCGGTCATCACCAGCCCCGGGCTGACCGTGACCACCCGCACCTTGGGCCCCCACTCCACCGCCAGCGACTGCACCAGCGCCACCACTCCGGCCTTGGCCGCGCCATAAGCGGCGGTGCCTGGGGAGGAACGCAGGGCGCTGATGCTGCCAATAAAGACGATGCAACCGCCTTGGGCCTGTGCCTGCATCAGTCGGTTGGCGTGCTGAGCGACGTTGAGCGGCGCGATCAGATTCAGCCCGATGATACTTTCGTGAAACCGCGCAGAGGCCGTGGCTGCGTCGGCGGACGGGCTGCCGCCAGCGTTGTTGATCACCACGTCGAGGCGCCCGAAGTCGCGCTCGATCGTGGCGAACAGGCGTTGCAGGGAATCGTGGTCGCGCACGTCGGTGGCAATGAAGCTCGCACGCTTGCCACCCAGAGTCGGCACCTGCTCAGGCTCGCGCCGGGCACAGACGATCACCCTCGCGTTGGCGGCGAGGAACCCCCGTGCGATACCGGCGCCGATGCCCTTGGTGCCACCGGTGACCAGCACCACCTTGCCGCTGTAATCAAGACCCGAATGCAACTCCATCATGTGCTCCTTTCTCTACTGACAAGGGTCACTCTAGGGACGAACCGCGGGGCAAACTACGTCTGAACGGACGATGAAAATTCAACCTCGCGAACAGGACACTGGCGGCCATTCACACCTTGTCTGGTCTTTGAGGTTGCCCATGTCCGACTCATCCGCTGCACCGGTTCTGCTCGAACGCCCACTGCCCGGCGTGGCCCTGCTGCGGCTCAATCGCCCGCAGGCGACCAATGCCTTGAGCCTGGAACTGCAGGCGCTGCTATCGCAGCATTTCAGTGAGTTGGCGATTGATCCCGAAGTGCGCTGCATCGTGCTGACGGGCGGTGACAAGGTGTTCGCCGCCGGTGGGGACATCAACAGCATGGCCGGTGTCGGCGCCATCGATATCTACAAGCGCCACACCGAACGGGTCTGGGGGCCGATCCAGCACTGTCCGAAACCGGTGATCGCGGCCGTCTGCGGGTACGCCTACGGCGGCGGTTGCGAACTGGCGATGCATGCCGACCTGATCGTTGCCGGGCGCAGCGCGCGCTTCTGCCAACCGGAAATCCGCATCGGCATCATGCCCGGCATCGGCGGCACCCAACGGCTGGTGCGGGCGGTGGGCAAGGTCAAAGCGATGCGCATGGCGCTCACCGGGCAACCGATCAGCGCCGAAGAGGCCTGGGTCGCCGGCCTCGTCAGCGACCTGGTGGACGATGACCAGGTTCAGGCGCACGCCCTTGAGCTGGCGCGCGTCATCGCGGCGATGCCGGCGCTGGCCGCCGAGCAGATCAAGGAAGTGATCCTGGCCGGCATGGACGCCCCGCTCGAAGCCGGCCTGGCCCTGGAGCGCAAGGCCAATGCATTGCTGTTCGCGTCACGAGACCAGAAGGAAGGTATGCAGGCGTTTATCGACAAACGCACCGCGCAGTTCGAGGGGTACTAGACGCTCGTCTGCCGAGCTCGCTCAGGGATTTCTGCAGGTCTTGCGATCCCCTGTAGAGCTGCCGCAGGCTGCGCCTACAGGGTGAACATCAGAAGACGGTTTCAGGAGCCGCTAGATACTCATCACCATCTGCCCACTATCAATACGCAACTCGACCCCATTGATCGCCCGGGCCTCGTCGCTGGCCAGGAACAACACGCTGGCCGCCACATCCTCGGGTCGGCACATGCGGTTCATCGGGTCGCTGTCGATGGTCAGGCGGTTAGGGTCGACACCCTCGGGGAAGCCGCCGCGAGTCATGTCGGTGAGTACGCCGTCGGGGTGCAGGGTGTTGCAACGGATGCGGTACTTGCGCCGCCTGCACATCACCGCCACCGAACGCGACAACGCCGCCACTGCGCCCTTGGAGGCGCTGTAGGCGAGGTAATCGTCGCGCCCGGCCAGGGCTGCGATGGACGACAGGTTGATGATCGAGCCACCGCTATCCTTCATCAACGCGATGCCTTCGCGGCAGCCCAGGAACACGCTGTCGGCGTTCACCTGCATCACCTTGTGCCAATCAGCCAGACTGGTTTCTTCGATCGAGCCGGCGATCAGGATGCCGGCGTTGTTGACCAGGATATCCAGGCGACCGTAGCACTCGCGCACATGGTCGATAACCTGGCGCCACTGCTCTTCACTGCTGACGTCGTGGCGAATAAAGGCTGCCGCGGGCCCGGTTTCAGCCGCCAGGGCCTGGCCTGCCTCGACGTCCAGGTCGCTGATCAGCACCTGGGCACCCTCGGCCACCAGCAGGCGCACGCTGGCGGCGCCGATGCCCTTGGCGCCGCCGGTGACCAGTGCGACCTTACCGTTAACCCGTCCGTTCTTGCTGGTTTGATCGAGGTTCATCATGTTGCCTCCCAAGCGGGGGTTGTGTGCGGTTGCTGGTTGTGCGAGCGGGCGACGGCGGCACCGGCTCGACGGCCGGAGAACACGCAGTCGGCCAGGGACAGGCCACTGATGTACAGGTGCGAAGGAATCCCCAGAGCGCTGCGCCCGGCCGCGTACAGACCAGCGATCGCCTGGCCTTGCTGATCCAGCACCGCACCGCTGCGTTCATCCACGCGCAAACCGCCAAGAGTCAGGGCTCCCAGGGGGAATACCGGGTTGGTCACGGAGATATCGCAGGCATAGAAAGGCCCCTGTTCCAATACTTGGCGCCCGCCTTCGGACTTGCCGAACGGCTCTGGTGCCTCACCACGGGCAGCGGCGTTGGCAGCCAGCACCGAGGCACGCAATACGGCGGGGTCCATGCTCGTCGCTTCGGCCAACTCACTCAGGCTCTTGCCCTTGCGCACTTTGAACAGCATCAGCGCCAGGGCCGGAAAACTCTGGAACCACCAGTAGCCGCCGAACAGCGCTTCGCGGATGGCCTTCTTGCGCAACGGCGCATCCAGCACCAGCCAAGCCTTGCCACCCTGCTCCTCCATCAACGGCTGACCGAGGGTGGCGCCGTAGACTTCTTCGTTGCAGAAGCGCCGCCCCTCGCGATTGACCACAATGCCTTTGTGCCAACTGTACGGCGGGTTGATGAAGCGCCAGGCCGATACCCGCTCAAGTCCCGCCCCCTGGCCGCCGACACTGGCGCCCAGGCGCAACCCGCTGCCATCGCAACCGGTGGCACCGACCTTGAAATTGCGCCGAAACTTCGGCGCGTGCTGTTCGAGCAACTGGCGATTGAAGATGAAACCACCGGTACTCAGGATCACCCCATGGCGCGCCCGCACCCGACGTGGCTCAGCGAAATCCCGTTCGAGTTGGCAGACCTTCTTGCGCAAAGTGTTGCAATAGCCAGGGGCGAAGTTCTGCAATCGTTCGGCACGGGCGGCCAGTCGTGCATGCAACTGCGCTTGCTTGCTACCTTCGGGCATACACCAAAACTCGGCACCCAATACCCGCCCCTGGGAGTCGATCACCAGTCGTCGCGCTGCCGCCTGCAACAGCGTCTTCGCTCCGGCCTTCAGGCACGCTGCCTTGAGGTGGGCAAACAGCACCGCGCCGCCCTGTCCCTTGCCCACGGTGCGATGCCCTCGTGGTGCAGGCGGCAAGGTACCGCCGTGGTCAGGCACCAATTCGTTACCCGAGTAATAGAGGAAGTAGCCGTCGGGCGGATATGAGGTCTTGCCCCCACCCGGTGGCATCTGGTGGGCGTAAGGCGCGCCGTGGCTTTCCAGCCACTGCAGGTTGCTCACGCTATCGGCACAGAAGCGCCACAGGGTATCGTCGCTGACCACGCCCCGGGTTTCGTGTTTGAGGTAATCGAACATGGCTTCGGGGCTGTCGTTGAAACCCGCTGCCTGCTGATGGCGCGTGCCGCCACCGGCGTACACTACTCCGCCACTCTTGGCGCTGGCGCCGCCGCCGGTGAAGCGGTCGGCGATCAGCACGTCGGCGCCATGGGCCCGGGCTTCCAGCGCGCCGCAGGCACCTGCTGCGCCCCAGCCGACGACCAGCACATCGCATTGTTCGTCCCAGGTCAGGCTGTTGCCATGGGCCACTTGCAAGGGCGGCAGCACTTCGGTGCCGGGAAGGTTATCGGACATTGACATATACCCTCCTATCGCTGGCTGGCCAGGTGATTGGCGGCGACATAACCGAAGGTCATCGCCGGCCCCAGGGTGCCACCTGCCCCCGGATAGCTAGTGCCCATCACCGATGCCGAGCAGTTGCCGATGGCGTACAGGCCGGCGATGGTCGAGCCGTCATCGCGCACCACTTGGGCATTTTCGTTGGTCAACAGGCCGCCCTTGGTGCCGATGTCCCCGGCGTCCAGGCGCATGGCGTAGTACGGCCCTTTTTTCAAGGGCGCCAGGCAAGGATTGGGCTTGATGTTGCAGTCGCCGTAATAGCGATCGAAGACGTTGCCACCACGAGCGAAGTCGAGGTCCACGCCGCTCTCGGCGTAGCCGTTGACCTTGTTGACGGTGGCTTCCAGGCCAGCACTGTCGACGCCGATCTCCCTGGCCAGGCCGACCAGGGTGTCGGCTTTCCAATACAGGTTGTTGAGCCATTCTTTGCGCAGGCGGCTGTCGGGCATGACCTGGCCCGGCATCAGCGGGCCCATGGCGTAGTTGAAACGGAAATGCGCGTCGAAGATCACCCAGGCCGGCACCGATTTTCCGCCGGTTTTCTGGTTGTCCTGGTGCATCGCATCGACGAATTCCAGGTACGGCGCCGCTTCGTTGACAAAGCGTTGGCCCAGGCCGTTGACCACGATGGCGCCGGGGAACGCGCGCTCGGCAAAAATCCCCCGGGGCTTGTCTTCTCCCGGCACGGCAATGGTCGGCGCCCACCAGGCCCAATCCATCAACGCGGTGGCCGCGCCCTGGGCCATGCCGGCTTCCAGGGCTGCGCCGGTGTTGTTGCCGGGAGGCGTTGCGCTCCAGGCCTTGCGGGTCGGCTTGGGCAGGTACTGGTCGCGCAGGATCTGGTTTTGTTCGAAGCCTCCGCAGGCCAGGATCACCCCAAAACGTGCATGCAGTTGCAGCTCGACGCCGTCACGCCGCACGGTGACGCCGCTGATCCGTTCGTTGTCGGTAATCAGGCCGCAAAAATCGGTGTTTAGCCAAAGCGGCACGTCGCGGTCCATGAGCGAGCGGCGCAACGAGGCCACCAGCGAACTGCCCAGGGATGCGCGGCGATCCATCTTGCTCTTGCGTCGCCATTTGAAGTCCAGTTTGTAGCGCAGCATCAGCTTCATGATCAGCAGGCGCCAGCCAAAACTGCGGGCCATGGCCTTGTGCGCATCGCGCGCGGTCCAGGCAATGCGCCCCATCAGCAGGGTTGAAGGTGACGGTTTGCGCAGATTCTCCAGTTCTTCACCCAACAGGCTGGTGTCGAACATCTCCGGGTCGAGGGTCCGCCCACCGGGCAGAGCCCCTGGCAGGTGCGGATAATAATCAGGGTATTTCGCCGCCACCGCGTAGCGCACCCGGCTGATACGGGTGAGCTGTTCGATCATCTTCGGCGCATTGTCCAGGTAGGCACGCAGTCGCGTTTCATCGACATGTTCGCCTGCCGCGGCTTTGAGATAGGTCAGCGCCGTGACGTAGCTGTCGTTGCCTCGCTGGCGAGCGAAATAGTGATTATTGGGGATCCAGATACCGCCCCCGGAGATTGCCGAGGTGCCACCGTACTGGTTGCTTTTCTCCACTACCAGCACACGCATACCCTGGTCGGCGAGGAACACCGCCGAAGTCATCGCACCTGCGCCCGAACCAACGACGATCACGTCGTAGTGGGTCTGAGACTGAACTTGAGCCGTCATTGTTGTTATGCCATTAGCTGAGGTCAGGAATAAACCGCCGACCACGCAGGGTGCGCTGGCGGAGTGCAGTCCATGATCGTGGCTGCGGGGGGATGGGCTCATCGTCAAAGTGGACTAGAGGGTGGCCTGGCTGTACACATCTGCCCGTAGGTCATGCGGACTCTGCAGGAGCGAGCAGGCTCACTCCCACAAGTGTGTCAAGTTACAAGGAAGCGCGTCTTGCGGCCCACGGATGGGCCTGTTCCAACTGGCTGGCCAGGCGCAGCAGCACGTCTTCGCCACCCAGGCGAGCAGTAAACATCATGCCCACCGGCAGACCGTCGTCGCTGTGGCCCAGTGGCAAAGAGATGGCCGGCTGACCGCTGACATTGGCTATCACGGTGAAACCGGCGCTGCCCATTGCCTGATGGGCGTAGCTGTCCCAAGGCTGATCAAGCGACAACAGACCCAGCTTCGGAGTCAGGCTGCCGGTGACCGGCGACAGAATCACGTCGTAGCCTTCGAAGTGTTGCTCCATAGTCGCGCCAATACTTTCGAACGCTTGCCGCGCGCGGTACAGGTCTTCGCCGCTCGTCGATTTCGAGCGTTCGAGATTGACCAGAGTAATCTTCTCCAGATCCTGAACCGTGGCAGCCCGTCCGAGTACCTGCTCGCGGTCATGAATCTGCACACGCAATGCCATGGCAAGCGCAGTGCCGTGGGCACCGAACAACTGGCGCGGATCGATGTTCAGCTTTAATTCATCGAGTTGATGCCCCAGGGCCAACAATTGCTTGATGGTCTGTTCCAGCGTGGCGGCAATCGCCGGGTCCAGAGGGGCGCCAGTCAGTGATTGGCGCACCACGGCCACGCGCAACCTGCCCGGATCACGTTGTAATTCCTCCACATAAGGCCGAATCAACGGCGGACACCAATAGGCGCTGCCCGCCTCATGACCCTGACCGGCATCAAGGAACAGCGCGGTATCGCGCACTGTGCGCGACACCACATTGGCAGCACTGGCGCCAAACGAACCTTCGAAATGCAGTGGCCCGCTGGGGGTGCGATAGCGGGTCGGCTTGAGCCCGACCACGCCGCAGTACGAAGCGGGAATTCGAATCGAACCGCCGCCATCAGTGGCATGAGCCACGGGAACGATCCCCGCCGCAACCGCAGCGGCCGAGCCACCAGAAGAACCACCTGCGCTCATGGCCAGGTTCCAGGGGTTATGAGTCTGGCCCCAGGCCAGGGATTCGGTAGTGGTGGTCAAGCCAAACTCGGGGGACGTGGTCTTGCCGAACGCTACCGCACCGGCCTGCTCGTAGCGGGCGATCAGGGTGCTGGTGCGGGCAGCGGGCGGTGAGTCCTTGAACATCCGGCTGCCATTACTGGTGATCGTACCTTCTAGCGTGGTGTTCAGGTCCTTGAACAGCAGCGGTACACCGGCCAGGGTGCCATGGTTGTAGGTGCCGGCAGCACGGCGCTGGGCAAGCAAGGTACGGGCGTAGGTTTCATGCAGCATGTTCACCGCATTGACCTTGGGGTTGACCTCGTTATAGCGGGCAAGCGCCGCCGCCAACAAGTCCTCGGCGCTTAGTTCGCCACTGCGAATCGCCTGGCTCATGGCCCAGGCATCCATGGCCTGGTAATCGCTGGCCGACAGTCCAGCCGCGCGGGCATCGGCAAACCGCCCCAGAATCCCGACGCCGACAGCCACGGCACCAGCCTTGAGTACGCTACGGCGCGGCCAGCCGGTGGTGAAGTTGAGTGGTGCGTTTTCGTGCTTATCCATGGTGATGATCACGCCCTGATGGTGAGTTGTTAAGGGATTGGGGACTTGTACCCTGTGGGAGTGGCATTCGGATGGACCAAGGCAGGTGATCAAGCGACATTAAAGCGTGTCGACAACTGATCCAGCGCCCTCGCCAGCAATTCCAGGTCCCCGGCGGCAGCCGCGCTATGCCTGGCGTTGGCCGACAACGATGCGGTACCGGCCGAGACACTCTCGACCGACTGACCACTTTCCCCATGCCGTCGACCACCGCCAGTACCAGGTAATCCAGCAACGCCGAACGATAGCGATACTGCGCAGCCCCTTGTACATAAACAATGGCCTGTCTCATGAAGCGGATGGGGCTCAAAGCCCCCGCGCTCAAATCAGTCGCAGGTTACCCCGGCCAGCATGGCCGCCAGATAGTGCTCGCCATAAGGCGGCAACAAGCCCCACTCTCGGCGCGGGTCGTGGGTCGATGCCTTGAATACCGTGCGCATATGACTGAATTCGAGAAAACCTTCGCGACCATGGTAATGGCCCATGCCCGAGGCGCCGACGCCGCCGAACGGTGCATCGTGCATCGCGGCATGCATCATCACGTCGTTAATCGTGACCCCGCCGGACAGGGTGTGCTCCAGCACATAACGCTGTTCTTGTGCATCCTCACCGAAGTAGTACAGCGCCAATGGACGTGGCCGGGAGTTGATTTGAGCAATGACCTGATCGAGGTCGTCATAGCTGAGCACGACCATCGCAGGGCCAAAGATTTCTTCATGCATGATCAGGCTGTCCGGGGCCGGATCAACCACCACCCGCAGCGGGCGACGACGTTCCCGGGCATCCAGGGCCAGAGGTTCGGGCAGGCACTCGATGCGTGCACCGCGCACCTGCGCGTCCTCGACCAGGCCCTCGACACGATCCAGATGACGCTGGTTGACCACTGCCACCACATCCAGATTGCCAGCCACTGTCGGGTTGAGATCGCGATAGGCGCTGCGTAGTGCATCGAGAAAAGGCTCAAGTTGAACCTTGGGCACGTAGACCAGATCCGGGTTGATGCAAACCTGCCCCCCATTGCAAATCTTGCCCGCCGCGATGCTGAAGGCAGTTTTGTTCAAGTCAGCAGTGCGCGAAACGATCACCGGCGATTTGCCGCCGAGCTCCAGGGTGACCGGCACCAGATTTTTTGCTGCATTACCCATTACCTGCCGGCCAACCGCCGTGCTACCGGTGAACACCAGGTGGTCGAAAGGCTGGCTACTGAAGGCTTCGCCCAATTCCGGCCCGCCGTTGACCACCGCCACCACCAGTGGGTCGAGGTGCTCGGCGCACAGGCGCGCCACCAGCTCGGCGGTGCGTGGCACTACTTCCGAAGGTTTGAGGATGGCGCGGTTGCCGGCCGCCAGCGCCGAGGCCAGAGGACTGAACAAGGTATACAGCGGCGCGTTCCAGGTACCCAGGATGCCCACCGTGCCTTTTGGCTGATGCATGACCCACGCGCTGGCGCCAAGCTGGTCATAAGGGGCAAACATCTCGCGCGGTTCGTCCTGCATCCATTCCTGCAGATGGTCACGGGCATACTTGAGCGAGGCCAGTGCACCCAGCACGTCGTTCATCAATGAAAACCCGGCAGGCCGCCCGCCAAAGTCCTGGTCGATCGCCGTGGTCAATGCCTGGTGATTATGGACCAACAAGTCGATCACTTGCTGGAGGCGCTGGCGACGGGTGTCGGCGTCGACTCTGCCGGCACTGGCAAAAGCGCTTTTCTGTAGCGCCAGCAGGCTGGAAAGGTCATGAACGCAAGACGTGGCTGTACTCATTGTTATCCCCTTGCAGGTTGGCTCAATGGCCATTGAGCGCCCGATGCGCCTGGCGCCACCCTAGCCTCGCGGATGGCTGCGCCGCCTCGTCCAATCGGACGAGGCCATATATCAACGTTAGTCCGTTGAGACGATGCCCAGGGCCTGCAAACGTCCAATACTGGCCATACGAAAACCCCACCCCATGAGGCCAGTCATGGCAATGCAAAACATCAGCTTCGATCCCCAGGCATTTCGTGCCGCGCTCGGCACGTTCACCACCGGGGTCACGATCATCACTACCCAGTCCGAAGACGGCTCGCCAGTTGGCATCACCGCCAACAGCTTCAACTCGGTTTCACTCAACCCGCCGCTGGTGCTCTGGAGCCTGTCCAAGCAAGCGCGCAGCCTGCCGGTGTTCAGCAGCGGCAAGCATTGGAACGTGCACGTGCTGTCCACGGAGCAGGAAACCCTGTCAGGACGTTTCGCTACCCAGGGCGAGAACAAATTCGCCGAAATCGAGCTCGATAATGGCGTCAGCGAGGCACCGCTGCTGCAGGATTGCACGGCGCGCTTCCAGTGCCGTACGGCGTTCCAGTACGAAGGTGGCGACCACGTGATTTTTGTCGGTGAAGTACTCGCCTTCGATCACAGCAACCGGGCTCCGCTGGCGTTCCAGAGTGGCCAATATGCTCTGGCCACGCGCAAGCCTCGCAGCGAGCTGCGCCTGGCGACCACACCGCCGCCACCGGAATGCAGCTACACCGAAGACTTGCTCGGCTACCTGTTGGGGCGCGGCCATTACCAGGTGCTCAATTCCTTGCGCCAGTTGCTCAACAATCAGCAGCTGGACGAGCAGACGTTTTTTGTCCTTTCGATTTTGTGCATTCGCGACAACCTGACCCTCGATGAAATCAACACTTTCGTTAACTACACCGGCCGCGAAGTCACCCTGGCAAGCATGCGTTTTCTCGAACGCCAGCGGCTGGTCGCGTTCGAGGGTTCGGCAGACTCGATCCGCTTTGTCCTCACGGCCCAGGGCCGCGAGGTGTCACTCCATCAACTGGCAATAGCCAAGGCCGTGGAAGAAGACCTCTCGGTCAAGCTCGGCGCCGCTGACGCACAAGCCTTGAAGGTTCTGCTCAAGCGCCTGATCGTCGTCAGTGACCCAGGCTTGCCTGATCTGTGGGCGCCGCGATGACCGCCCGTGCAGGTTTGTCATCACCGATCAGTGTCGGCTGGGGCAGCCATGGGTTGCTATTTTTGCTGGCCATGGTGTTTGCCGACAACTTCGTCGGGCGACAAATTCTTGCGGTCATGGTCGAGCCGATCAAAGCCGAATTCGCGGTCGGCGACACCGCCATCGGCTTGATCTCGGGCCTGGCGTTCGCCGCCGTCTATGCGCTGATGGGTCTGCCAGCGGGAAGGTTGGTGGACCGCATGCCGCGAATCCGCCTGCTGGCAATGTCTTGCCTGTTGTGGGCAGTGGCGACCATGGCGTGCGGGCTGGCTGGCAGCTTCCTGGCACTGGCCTTTGCGCGAATGCTGGTTGCCGTCAGCGAATCGCCGACGACGTCGGCTTCGCTGTCGTTGATCGCGGACCTGTATCCACCGCAACGACGCTCATTCGCCATAAGTTGTTTTACCGCCGCGCCGACGTTTTCCTCGATCATCGGTTTGAGCATCGGCGCCTGGGTGGTGGAGCACTATGGCTGGCGCAGCGCATTCATCGCCCTTGGCCTACCGGCCCTGTTGTTCAGCGCCATCCTGGCCTTTGTCGTGCGTGATCCGCAGCGCGGTCGCTGGGACCTTACGCCACACCCCCACTCGCAACCCGCACTCCTGGGTATGCGTGCCGAAGCACGCAAGCTCTGGGCTTTGCCCGCCTACCGTTGCCTGATCCTCGCGGGCGGCCTGACCACGCTCAGCGCCTATGCCATCGGCATGTGGAATACCACCTTCCTGATGCGCTCCCACGGCTTGTCACTGCAGCACGCCGGATTGCTGGCGGGGGTAATCTGTGGAACCTCAGCCGGGATCGGTGGCCTGTTCAGTGGCTGGTTAAGTGACCGCCTGTGCCGGCGCAATCCGCATTGGCAGGTTTCGATTCCGGTATTGGGCCACCTGGCAGCAATCAGCGCGCTGATCCCCTATCTGCTTTGGTCCGATTCCCTGCTGGTTCGACTGGGCAATGTGCCGATTCCAGTCGCCATGCTCTGGTGCGCGTTGTATTCATTCTTTTCCGTGTGGTGGGTCGCCCCGTCCTACAACCTCGTCACTCAACTGGTGCCAGCAGGCCAACGCGGTGCCGCCATGGCCCTGCAAACCATCGTGAGTACGCTGCTCGGGGTCGGCGTCGGGCCACTGATAACCGGCTTGTTCAGCGATATGCTGCTACCGCTGTTTGGTCACGAGTCACTGCGCTATGCACTGTTGCTGGTGAACCTGCCAGTGATTTGCGCGGTGCTGTTGCTGATGCGCACCGCGCACCATGCTTCCCAAACCAACTATCGTCACGGCAGTTAAATCTGGCAGTGCAAGCTCAAGCACTTTTGCCGCAGGCCTTTGATATTTTGCCAAACCTTTTGCAGTTGACCAATCCACATGCCAACTAACAGCGCATTAGCCAATCCAACACACAGCGCCCGTGATCGACTGCTTGATGCTGCGCTTGAACTCTTCGCCACACGCGGCTTTCAAGCAATCGGCCTGCGAGATCTGGCGAGCTATCTCGGGCTGCATGCCGGATCGCTATACCATCACATCGAAAACAAACAGTCATTGTTATTCGAGCTTATTGAGTCCGCATTGTCCGACTTATTGCTCGACACCTTGCGTCGCATCAAGGGAGCGCGCAGCCCAGGCAAGCGTTTGCAGCTGTTCATCCAGGCTTTCATCGCTTTTCATTTTAATGAAAAGTACAAATTGGTTCTGATCACCCGTGAATTTGCGAATCTCAATGAAGAACAACAGCAGCAGGTTATTCAGCTGAAAAACAGATATTGCTCTGTTTTAACCGAAATCATCACGGATGAGTACGCCAAGGAAGGAAACACTGGTGCGCAGATTTGCGCCACCACCAGTGCAGTCATTGTGATGTTATTCGGACAGTCACATTGGTACAGCGTCGAGACAACCGAAGCACAACTCACAGAGGCGCTCACAAACGTTGTTACGTGCATTATCGCAAATAGCAACAAGGTCTCTGCTCAAGGCTTAGAGGTATCTGTAAAACCAGGATTGCATCAAAATTAGTCGATGCCGCGACTTCAAATACAACGCGAAAAATCAAAACTTTTAAGACAAAAAATCGCCGAGCACAATTTTCCCCACTCACTCCTTGATTCGCTTTATCCTTGAAGCCGATAAAAAGCCATGCACCCTGAATACGGCTGTTGACTGTTTCCCCATGCGCAAACTTCTGTACCTGACATTTTCCATGGCACTGATTGCCACCCTGACAACCTACGCCATGTGGGCCGCGGATCGGCCGGTGGGGCATTACCTGTCGGACCTGCGCATCAACCTGGCGATTGATCAGGGCACACCTGCCGACCGTGGCAACCTGCTGGGCATCCAGCCCGAGCTGTTCCCCACCGACTATCAAAGCCCCGAGCGCCTGCATCGCAAACTGGCGGCCTATTTGCAGAAGGCCCGGGATCAGGGCCTGCTCAATGACAAGACCATCGTTGTGCTGCCCGAGCATGTCGGCACCTGGCTGATGGTCAGCGGCGAAAAAGATGAGCTGTACCAGGCCGCCACCATCAAGGAAGCGATGAACTGGCTGGCGGCGAGCAATCCATTGAAGTTCGTGCGTGCCCTGATCAGCGCCGAGGACGGCAATCGCCTGGACGACGCGCACCTGCGCATGAAGGCCAAGGCCATGGCCAAGGACTACCAGGCACTGTTCGGCGGTCTGGCAAAGGAATTCCACGTAACCCTGGTGGCGGGCTCTATCGTATTGCCTGAACCCAGCATCATCGACGGCAGGCTGAAAATCGGTCGCGGCGCGCTGTACAACAGCAGCGTGGTGTTCAACCGCGACGGCCTGCCGATTGGCCAGCCCCAGCGCCAGATGTATCCCGTCTTTGCGGGACCGGACGGGATCAAGGCCAACACCGAACATTCGGTTAATGTCGTCGACACACCGGCCGGGCGTCTTGGTGTGCTGATTGGCCGCGACAGCTGGTATCCGGATAACTACCGCAAGCTCGATGATCAGAGCGTGCAGTTGGTCGCGGTGCCGGCGTTCGTGACGGGACGCGGCGCCTGGGAGCAGCCGTGGCGCGGTTTCCGTGGCTCCTCGACTCCGGATTCCGTGAGCCTCAAATCCGGGGAACTCAGCGAAGGCCAGGCCTGGCAACGACTGACTGTCACCACGCGGACACCGGCCAATCAGGCCATTGCCGGCATGAGTGTGTTCATGCGGGGGCAGTTCTGGGACCAGGGCAGCGCCGGGCAAAGCTTTCTCAACAGTAACGGCCAGCAATTTAGCGATGGTAACGCCCGCGGTGCGCGTCTGCTGAACCTGTGGTTGTAAGCGATGAAGCCGCTGCCGATGCGTCTTGGCGATCTGTCCGTAGGCTTCGTCCATAGCCTGGCCGATGCCGTACGCAGCCATGGTGTCGATCCACAGCCCCTGCTCGATCAATACGGCCTCGATGCGGCGCGCCTGAGTGAAGCCGGGGCCCGACTGTCGATTCCGCGCTACATGCGCCTGGGTCACGGCGCTATCCAACTGACCGCCAACCCGGCGCTGGGCTTGCGCATGGGCCAGCTCAGCCGCCTGAGCCAGGCCGGTCTTGCCGGTGTCACCGCCGCCCAGGCGCCGACGGTGCGAGAAGCTGCGCGCTGCCTGATTCGCTTCGAAGCTTTGTACGGCTCCAACTATCGTGGTCAATCGAGCTTTCACGAGGACGCCCAGGGCGCCTGGCTGCGCTTTTACTCCATCAGCCCCTACAACAGCTACAACCGCTTCGTGGTGGACTCGATCATCGCTGGCTGGTTGCAGCAGCTATCGAGCGTCAGCCCTGCCCCACTGCGGGCCGAACGGATCGAAATAGAGTTCGAGCCGCCCGTTTACCGCGCAGTCTATGACGACGTGCTGGGCGATTGTCCGATCCAGTTTGGCGCCGAACACAATCAACTGCGCCTGAGCCTGGCCAGCCTGGCCCAACGCAACCCTGAGCACTGCCCGAGCACCTGGCGCCATTTGCTGCAATTGTGTGAACGGGAGCTGGAACAACTGACCCGCACCCGCAGCCTGCGTGAACGCATCATCGCCCTGCTGGGGCCGTTGCTCAGTGGTGGCCGGGAACCCGACCTTGAGGAAGTGGCGGCACGCCTGAAGCTGCCCACCTGGACCTTGCGCCGCAAACTCGCGGAAGAAGGCACGCAGTTTCGCGCGATTCTCAACGACACGCGCCGTGACCTGGCCATGACCTACATTCGCGACACCGAACTGGCATTCGGTGAGATCGCCTACTTGCTGGGCTTTGCCTCAGCCGAAGCGTTTCAACGGGCATTCAAACGCTGGAGCGGCCAGACGCCCGGCGAGTTTCGCCGAAGTCATAGAAAGTCAGCCTGAAGCTGCAGCGTTGATTACAACTCGGTGGCGTCTTCTGCTGGTTCCACCGGGTCCAGTTCGAAGGCCTGGTATTCGAGCAGCTCTTCCTGATAATCGTCCATTATTGAATCCCCCACAGCTTGTCAAAAAACGTCTGAATAAATGACCTGCATTTTCAGCATAAAGTGCCCGCGTGAAAGAAAAATGACATGGGCACGACGCTGCGTAGCTACTGAATAAAACGTAGCAGGCGGTCAGGAATTTATCACTGGTTTTTTGCTGCAGGGCGCAGGGCCAAGCCTGTTGGTTGATGCCGATCAATTGTCGCGAAGTTATGGGGTCGGCGTCCCATGAGCCGACCCCGTAACGTTGCAGGTCTTTACTGGCCGGAGACGGGAATCGCCGGAATCGGTTCGCTCGGTGGAGGCAGGTCGCTTGGGTTGGCCGGCGGCGTGATGATTTCAGCGGACGGTGCCGGCGCTGTGTTTTCGACCGGGGTGATCGGTGCCGCTTCAGGTGGTGGAGCAAACGGTTCGGAAACCGCTGGCGCGGTTTCGACAGGAGCTGGTTCCGGTGTTGGCTCAGCGGGTGCCGGGGCAGCCGGGATCTGTTCAGCGGCAGGTGCCGACGCTGGGGCTGGAGCTGGGGCTGGGGCTATTGGTGCCGGTGCAGCTTTGACTTCAGGCACACCCAGGTCGGTTTTCGGCTTTTCGATAATGTGCGCAGCCTTCTTTGCTTCCGGCGGCAGGAACAATTCGATCAGGGCAAAAAAACGCTCATAGAACTTGGCCGAGGTGACCGTTTCGCTGGCCACCTTGACCATCGAGTCGTCAGAGGAGCCGATCGGCATCGATACCGAGCCCAGCACACCCACGCCAAGACTGGCGGAGTTGTTGGTCTTCTTCAGCGCATAGCGATCCTGCAGGGCGTTGGCGAACACGGTCGCGTGATGGCCTTCGCTGCCATCATCGGTACAGACCACACTGAAGCTGATCTCCATGTGGTTTTCGCCGGTCTGCTGGAAGCTCTTGTGGCCGCTGATGAGTTTCGGATCGCTGCTGGTGATGATGTAACCCTGACTGAGCAAGGCCCGACGCGCGGCTTCACAGCTCTGCGCGTCAGTCACCGGATAATTGCGCGAATAGGTTCCGGAGTCATCGAACTTCTCATGCTCATAGATCGCGGCTTTCTCTGACGAACAACCGGCCGCAGCGGCCAGCACGATTGCCAGCCCGACAACCCGCACGGGAAATGATTTAAACATTGAACATCCTGAGGGAAACAGTCCGGGGCGTATTGTGCAACAGAACGATGCCTGAGGGAGCATCGATTGTGTCTTGAAACGGTTACAGGTGTGTTGACTGCCTTCCATGCGGGAAGTTGCCGGGGCATAGCAAAAGATCAAAAGATCGCAGCCTGCGGCAGCGTCTACAAAGGCTGTGATCTTTTGATCTTGATGAAAAAAAACCCCGACCAATGGCCGGGGTTTTTATGAAACGCAACACTCAGTCAGTCATCAGTACTTCTTGATGTCAGCCTGGCTTTCCAGTTGCTTGCGGTAAGCCGCGAAGTCTTGCTGGCCGACACGGGAAGCGAGGTAGCGGCGGTATTGCGCTTTCTCTTCTTCAGTCGGTGCTGCCGCTTCGTTCACGCCATTGAGACGCACGACCACCAGGCTGCCATCCGCCAGCGTCACGCTGGTGAAGGTCGGTTTGTCCTTGGCAGCCGGTTTCGGCATGCGGAACAACGCTTGCAGCACAGCAGGGTCGACCCCTTCCTGAGCACGGGTAGCCGCTTCAGTGACTTTCCAGCTCTGGCCGTCTACCGCCTGGGTCAGCGGGGTCTTGCCATCGCGCAAGCTGGCAATCAGGGCTTCAGCCTTGGTCTTGGCATCAGCGCTGGCGTGCTCCTTGGCCAACTGCACGCGAATGGCTGCAGCGACGCTTTCCAGCGGCAATTGCGAAGGCTTCAGGTGCTCCTTGGCGCGCAGCACGATCACGGTTTCCGGATCGAGCTCGATGGCAGTGCTGTTGGCACCTTCATCCAACACTTCAGGGCTGAACGCGGCAGTGATCACACCACGGTTAGCTGTGACGCCCTCACCCCCTTCACGACCAAACGCTTTGGAGGTGTGAACGGTCAGCTTCAGGTCCTGCGCCGGCTGGGCCAGATCGGAAGCCTCGAACGCGGCATCTTCCAGTTGCTTGCTCGCCTCGACGAAACGCTGTTCGACCTCCTGGGTCTTCAGCGTACGGGTCAGCTTGTCTTTCAGGCTGGCGAACGTCGGCACTTCTGGCGCTTCCACGCCCAGCAGCTTGATCAGGTGGAAACCGAAATCGGTGCGAACCGGCGCCGAAACCTGGTCCTTGTTCAGCGCGTACAGTGCTGTTTCGAACGCCGGGTCGTAGACGCCAGGACCGGCAAAACCAAGGTCACCGCCATTGTTGGCCGAACCTGGATCCTGGGAGAACTCCTTGGCCAGCGCCTCGAATGTCTCACCCTTGGCCAAACGCGCCTGAACCTCGTCAATCCTGGCCTTGGCCTGCGCTTCGGTGGTCTTGTCGTTGACTTCGATCAGAATGTGCGCAGCCCGGCGTTGCTCCGACAGGTTGGCGATTTCTTTCTGATACGCCGCCTGCAGGTCTTCGTCCTTGACGCTGACCTGATCGAAGAAGGAAGACTTCTTCAACTCGAGGTAATCGATGATCACCTGATCCGGCGTCATGAATTCCTTGGCGTGTTCGTCGTAGTAGGCCTTGACCTCTTCGTCGGTCAGCTTCACAGCCGCCGGGTCAGCCTTGATGTTCAGGGAAGCGAAATCGCGGGTCTGTTTTTCCAGACGGGCGAATGCCAGCACCTGTGCATCGGTGACGAAACCGCTACCCGCCACACCGGCACGCAATTGACCGATCAGCATTTCCTGAGCCAGCATCTGGCGGAATTGCATACGGCTGTAGCCCAGTTGACGAATCACCTGATCGAAACGCTCGGGGCTGAATTTGCCATCCACCTGAAATTCAGGTGTTTGCAGGATGACCTGGTCCAGCGCCGCTTCGGAAAAAGCGAACTTCGAATTTTCTGCGCCTTGCAGCAGCAGCTTGCGATCGATCAGGCCTTTGAGAGCCGATTCGCGCAGCATTTTTTCGTCAAGCAAGGATGCATCGAAATCCTTGCCCAGCTGTTGCATGAGTTGACGGCGTTGCATATCGACCGCCTGGCTCAGCTCGTTCTGGCTGATTTCTTCGCCATTGACCTTCGCCGCTTCATTCTTGCTCGTCGTGGCCTGAAAAATGGCGTCGAAACCGGTCAGCGCCATCAGTGCAACGATGACCCCGATAATGGTCTTGGCAATCCAGCCTTGTGAATTGTCCCTGATATTCTGCAGCATGCGTCCCCCAGAAACGGTTGAACTTCAAAATTAGGCAACCGTGGAGCGTGGGTAGTATCCGGATAGAAGAAAGGCGCATCCGAGGATGCGCCTTCTCGTAACTGGCGGAGCGGATCGAGGCTCGAACTCGCGACCCTCGGCGTCTTGAATCGGCAACTGCCGTCCAGACTGCCGCTCCGCTGCCAGGTCAGGCATGACCCCGACCCGGATGGGCAAAAAACTGAAACGAAACTTAGTTGACAGCTTCTTTCAGTGCTTTACCGGCTTTGAAACCTGGTTTTTTGGCTGCTGCGATTTCCAGCGTCTTACCGGTCTGTGGGTTACGACCAATGCGAGCTGGACGATCGGTTACGGAGAAAGTGCCGAAACCAACCAGAACCACGGAGTCGCCAGCCTTGAGAGCGCCAGTGACGGATTCGATTACAGCGTCCAGCGCACGGCCGGCAGCAGCTTTCGGGATATCAGCGGATGCAGCGATAGCATCAATCAGTTCCGACTTGTTCACTCTAAGTCCCCTTACTATCTATTTGAGTATGATTCTAAGTTTTTTTGGTAAAAGCAAAAACCAGTGCTGAATGGCCTACAGACACTTAAGAGCCGCTTTATAACAAGGGCTCTAAAAAACTGTCAAGGAAGCCCCCCAGGCAAATACGTACTAATGCGTGCTGATTCTTTCCTTGGAATCCGAGTCGCGTTTCTCATCCTTCGCGACTATCTCCGGAGCCACATCCGGCAAGGGCTCCGGCGCGTATTGCAGCGCAATTTGCAGGACCTCGTCAATCCATTTAACCGGTTTAATCTGTAGATCCTGCTTGATATTGTCCGGAATCTCCTTCAGATCGCGCACGTTCTCTTCAGGAATGATCACCGTCTTGATTCCGCCACGATGTGCCGCGAGCAGTTTTTCTTTTAAACCGCCAATCGCCAGCACCTGGCCACGCAAGGTGATTTCACCGGTCATGGCGACATCAGCGCGTACCGGAATCCCGGTCAAGGCCGATACCAGTGCCGTGCACATGCCCACACCGGCGCTAGGACCGTCTTTGGGCGTCGCCCCTTCCGGCATGTGGATGTGGGTGTCGCGCTTCTCGTGGAAGTCCAGGGGGATCCCCAGGCTCTTCGCCCGACTGCGCACAACGGTCAGGGCTGCGGTGATCGATTCGACCATCACGTCCCCCAGGGAACCGGTCTTGATCAACTGGCCTTTGCCTGGTACGACAGCGGCTTCGATGGTCAGCAATTCGCCACCGACCTGAGTCCACGCCAGCCCGGTTACCTGACCGATCTGATCCTGCTGTTCAGCCAGGCCATAGCGGAATTTACGCACGCCGAGGAAGTGCTCGAGCATGTCTGCCGTGACCTTCACCGAGAAGCGTTTTTCCAGTGCATGCTCCTTGACGGCCTTGCGGCACACCTTGGCAATCTGGCGCTCCAGACCACGCACACCGGCTTCGCGGGTGTAGTAGCGAATGATGTCGCGGATGGCTTCGGCGTCGAATTCCAGCTCGCCTTTCTTCAGGCCGTTTGCCGTAATCTGCTTGGGCGAAAGGTATTTGACGGCGATGTTGATCTTCTCGTCTTCGGTGTAGCCCGGCAGACGAATCACTTCCATCCGGTCCAGCAACGCTGGCGGAATGTTCATGGAGTTGGAGGTGCACAGGAACATCACATCGGAGAGGTCGTAATCGACTTCCAGATAGTGGTCGTTGAAGCTGTGGTTTTGCTCCGGATCAAGTACTTCCAGCAACGCCGATGCAGGATCGCCGCGCATGTCACTACCCATCTTGTCGATTTCATCGAGCAGGAACAGCGGGTTGCGCACACCCACTTTTGTCATCTTTTGAATCAATCTTCCTGGCATCGAACCGATGTATGTACGGCGATGACCACGAATTTCCGCTTCATCACGCACACCGCCAAGGGCCATGCGCACGAACTTGCGGTTGGTGGCATGAGCAATCGACTCCGCCAGGGACGTTTTACCAACCCCTGGAGGGCCAACCAGGCACAGCACCGGACCACGAATCTTCTTCACGCGCTTTTGCACGGCGAGGTATTCGAGGATCCGTTCTTTGACTTCTTCAAGACCGTAGTGGTCGGCGTCCAGAATGTCTTCTGCACGCGCCAGGTCCAGGCGCACCTTGCTCTGGGCTTTCCATGGCACCTGAACCAGCCAGTCGATGTACGAACGCACCACGGTGGCTTCCGCCGACATCGGCGACATTTGCTTGAGCTTGTTCAGTTCAGCGGTAGCCTTCGCCAACGCGTCTTTTGGCAGGCCGGCGGCATCGATACGCTTTTTCAGCTCTTCGACTTCGTTGTGGCCTTCGTCGCTGTCGCCGAGCTCTTTCTGAATGGCCTTCATCTGCTCGTTCAGGTAGTACTCGCGCTGACTGCGCTCCATTTGTTTCTTGACGCGACCGCGAATGCGCTTTTCGACCTGCAGCAGATCGATCTCGCCATCCAGCAACGCCAGCACGTGCTCGACCCGGGCCGACAGATCAATGATTTCGAGGATTTCCTGCTTCTGCTCGATCTTCAGGGCCATATGCGCGGCCATGGTGTCCACCAGGCGACCTGGCTCGTCGATGCTGTTGAGCGACGACAGGACTTCAGCGGGGACTTTCTTGCCCAACTGCACATATTGCTCGAACTGCGACAGCAGGCTGCGCACGAAGACTTCGGATTCGCGCTCCGGTGCGTCGACTTCGTCGATCAGCGAGACTTCGGCGCGGCAATGGCCGTCCACTTCGCTGAAGCGCTCCACGGCGCCGCGCTGTTCGCCTTCGACCAGAACCTTGACCGTACCGTCTGGCAGTTTGAGCAACTGCAGGACAGTGGCAATGGTACCCACGCGATATAGCGCATCTTCACCGGGATCGTCGTCCGCGGGGTTCTTTTGGGCCAGCAGAAGAATCTGCTTGTCGCCCGTCATCGCAGCTTCGAGGGCTTCGATGGATTTCTCGCGCCCCACGAACAGCGGGATAACCATGTGCGGATAAACCACGACATCACGCAATGGCAGGAGAGGCAATTCGATGGTTGTCTTCATGATTTCGCCTCTACGGCGGCCGTAAGGCCGTAAACAGATGGAATTAAGCCTGAAACCAAGATGGGGGCTTGTTTAGAAAAAAACAAGCGGATAAAAGCAGTAAAAGATCGCAGCCTGATGAAGTTTGAGAAAATGGTCGGCTGCCAGGCCGCCATCGCTGGCAGGCCAGCTCCCACAAAAGCAAAGGGGCCCGAAGGCCCCTTCTATGTAACGGCTGCTTTGTACCGACTGCGTGACGCTTAAGCGTCTGGCGCGGCCTTGGCAGCAGGCTCACTGTTTTCGTAGATATACAGTGGCTTGGACTTGCCTTCAATTACGCTTTCATCGATCACTACTTTACTCACCTCGGACTGCGAGGGGATTTCATACATAGTGTCGAGCAATACACCTTCGAGAATCGAGCGCAGGCCACGGGCACCGGTTTTACGCTCCAGGGCACGCTTGGCGACCGATTTCAGAGCGTCGGAACGGAATTCCAGATCAACGCCCTCCATCTCGAACAGCTTGGCATATTGCTTGGTCAGGGCATTTTTCGGCTCGGTGAGAATCTGCATCAACGCAGCCTCATCAAGCTCGTCCAGCGTGGCAAGCACCGGCAGACGACCGACGAATTCCGGGATCAGACCGAACTTGACCAGATCGTCAGGTTCGACTTCACGCAGGGACTCGCCCACCTTCTTGCCTTCTTCCTTGCTGCGCACTTCTGCGTTGAAACCGATGCCGCCTTTGGTGGAACGGTTTTGAATGACCTTTTCCAGACCGGAGAACGCACCACCGCAGATGAACAGGATGTTACGGGTGTCGACCTGCAGGAATTCCTGCTGTGGATGCTTGCGACCGCCTTGAGGCGGAACGGAAGCGACCGTGCCTTCGATCAACTTGAGCAGGGCCTGCTGCACGCCTTCACCGGAAACGTCCCGGGTGATGGACGGGTTGTCAGACTTGCGCGAAATCTTGTCGATTTCATCGATGTAGACAATGCCCATCTGGGCCTTTTCCACGTCGTAGTCGCACTTCTGCAGCAGCTTCTGAATGATGTTCTCGACATCCTCACCCACATAACCCGCCTCGGTGAGGGTGGTTGCGTCGGCGATGGTGAACGGAACGTTCAGCAAGCGGGCCAGTGTTTCGGCAAGCAGGGTCTTACCCGAGCCTGTCGGGCCGATCAGCAGGATGTTGCTCTTGCCGAGTTCGACGTCGTCATTCTTTTTGTCACGCTGGTTCAGGCGCTTGTAGTGGTTGTACACCGCTACGGCCAGAACCTTTTTCGCACGCTCCTGACCAATCACATACTGATCGAGGATGCCGCTGATTTCTTTGGGCGAAGGCAATTTATGCGCGTTGCTTTCGGCCTGGGCTTCCTGCACCTCCTCACGGATGATGTCATTGCACAGGTCGACGCACTCGTCGCAGATAAAGACCGAGGGGCCGGCAATCAATTTGCGTACTTCATGCTGGCTTTTGCCACAGAAGGAGCAATAGAGCAGCTTGCCGTTGTCCTCGCCGTTGCGGGTGTCAGTCATTCGTTCGATCCAAATCCGATAGGCTTGCAACACAAGATGAAGGCTATTGCGGGCTTTTTCAAGCCCGCCGCTGATCAGACGCGCCGACCAAGCCTATTTTGAGCTGCTTATTTTTAAGCTGGGCGCTGGTTGATCACTTCGTCGATCAACCCGTATTCCTTCGCAGCCTCTGCACTCATGAAGTTGTCGCGGTTGGTATCGCGCTCGATTTCTTCCAGAGTGCGACCGCTGTGCTTGGCCATCAGCGTGTTGAGACGCTCGCGAATGAAGAGGATTTCCTTGGCATGGATTTCGATATCCGACGCCTGGCCCTGGAAACCGCCCAGTGGCTGGTGAATCATCACGCGCGAGTTCGGCAGGCAGTAACGCTTGCCTTGTGCTCCGGCTGTCAGCAGGAACGCGCCCATGCTGCACGCCTGACCGATACAGGTGGTCGACACGTTTGGCTTGATGAACTGCATGGTGTCGTAGATCGACATGCCCGCTGTCACCGAACCACCCGGGGAGTTGATGTAGAGATGGATGTCCTTGTCCGGGTTTTCCGCTTCAAGGAACAGCAGTTGCGCACAGATCAGGTTGGCCATGTAGTCCTCTACAGGGCCCACCAGAAAGATCACTCGCTCCTTGAGGAGGCGCGAATAGATGTCGTAGGCGCGCTCGCCACGAGCGGACTGCTCGACAACCATCGGGACCAGGCCGCCTGCGGCCTGGATATCAGAGTTCTGCTGAATATAGGAATTACGGAACATGCTCTGCAGTCACTCCCAAATAGTTATGTCTTGAATACGCATAAGCCAGCTCGAGAGCTGGCTTATGGTGTGTGCTTCTAACGCAAAATCAATCAGTCGGCTTGTGGAGCTTCTACCGGCTTGACCGCTTCTTCGTAAGAGACCGATTTGTCGGTCACGCTAGCTTTCTGCAGAACAGTATCCACAACTTGCTCTTCCAGCACAACCGAACGGACTTCGTTCAGTTGCTGGTCGTTTTTGTAGTACCAGGATACAACTTGCTCAGGCTCCTGGTAGGCCGAAGCCATTTCCTGAATCATCTCGCGAACGCGGGCTTCGTCTGGCTTGAGGTCGAATTGCTTGACCACTTCAGCCACGATCAGACCTAGCACCACGCGGCGCTTGGCTTGTTCTTCGAACAGCTCGGCCGGCAGTTGGTCAGGCTTGATGTTGCCACCGAACTGCTGAACAGCCTGCACACGCAGACGGTCAACTTCGTTGGACAGCAGAGCCTTTGGTACTTCGATCGGGTTGGTGGCCAGCAGACCGTCCATTACCTGATTCTTGACCTTGGATTTGATCGCCTGACGCAGTTCGCGCTCCATGTTCTTGCGAACTTCGGTGCGGAAGCCTTCCAGGCCGGTTTCCTTGATGCCGAATTGAGCGAAGAATTCTTCGGTCAGTTCTGGCAGTTTTGGCTCGGAAACAGTGTTCACGGTAACGGTGAACTCAGCGGTTTTGCCAGCCAGGTCGAGGTTCTGGTAGTCCTCTGGGAAGGTCAGGTTCAGAACGCGCTCTTCGCCGGCTTTAGCGCCAACCAGACCGTCTTCGAAGCCAGGGATCATACGGCCGGAACCCAGAACCAGCTGAGTACCCTTGGCGGAACCACCAGCGAACACTTCACCGTCGACCTTGCCGACGAAATCGATGTTCAGCTGGTCTTCGTTCTGGGCAGCGCGATCGGCCACTTCGAAACGAGTGTTCTGCTTGCGCAGGATTTCCAGCATCTTGTCCAGATCGGCATCGGTCACGTCAGCGCTCAGGCGCTCTACGGTGATACCGTCGAAACCGGCAACGGTGAACTCAGGGAACACTTCGAAAACTGCGACGTATTCCAGATCCTTGCCAGCTTCCAGGGATTTAGGCTCGATCGAAGGCGAACCAGCCGGGTTCAGCTTCTGCTCAACCACAGCTTCATAGAAGGAAGACTGGATCACGTCGCCTACAGCTTCCTGGCGAGCATCAGCACCAAAGCGGCGCTTGATTTCGCTCATTGGCACTTTGCCTGGACGGAAGCCAGCAATCTTGGCCTTTTGGGCGGTCTGCTGCAGACGCTTGTTGACCTGGCTCTCGATGCGCTCAGCCGGCACGGTGACGCTCATGCGGCGCTCAAGAGCAGTAGTATTTTCAACAGAAACTTGCATGGATATTCCTCGTTGCACAGACGTTAGCCGGCCGTTTCCGACCCCAGAATCAAGGGCATGCATTCTAGTGGGTCAAACTCAAGAAGTCACCCTACTGAAAACGGGTAAAAACGCAGCAGGCAATTTATAGGTGCGAATGCACGAATGCACCCCGCTCCCGTGACGAATACAGCCAAAGACGCCAAGGCTCTGCGCCAACCCTTCCTTATATAGAAGCGTTGCCAATCATTTCCCTGACAGCCAGCCCTGCGTGCAAGACCGGCGGGCAGCGCGGCATCATCGAGAAACACAAATACGACGAAACGCCCCACCCTGCGACCCGGAACCCGCGGTCGCCGAAACTCGGACCACCAAAACAAAAAAAGGCGCCAGACTGTTAAATCTGGCGCCTTTTCGAAATATGGGGTG
>NZ_JBWKOF010000011.1:184522-211436 GCF_059415945.1 Pseudomonas sp. GW821-FHT09H03
GTGGACGATGGGGATCGAACCCACGACAACGGGAGTCACAATCCCGTGCTCTACCAACTGAGCTACGCCCACCATATTGCGTGACAAAGAAGCCAAACAACTTCTCTGTTGAACCCCAATCCTGTCGCTCGACATGAATGAAGCTTTATTTGGTGCGGATGAAGAGACTCGAACTCTTACGCCTCGCGGCGCTGGAACCTAAATCCAGTGTGTCTACCAATTCCACCACATCCGCGGAGTGAAGCTTTTAAAGCAAAGGCGCCAGACTGTTAATCTGGCGCCTTTCGAAATATGGGGTGGACGATGGGGATCGAACCCACGACAACGGGAGTCACAATCCCGTGCTCTACCAACTGAGCTACGCCCACCATATCGCGCTACTTGTGCCAATGCTGCCTAATGGCGCACCCGGCAGGACTCGAACCTGCGACCATCCGCTTAGAAGGCGGATGCTCTATCCAGCTGAGCTACGGGCGCCTTGTTAGCTGTACCCTTGAAGGACTACAAACTAAGTGCTTTTCAGTTTTGCAGAACCTTGATTCCGCTCAACCTTCTCAACCAGTGCTAGGCTGTGCCCGACAAGTGCGACGAATAGTATAGAGCCCCCCAAAGGCCGTCAAACCTTTTTTAAAAAAAATTCATTTAATTAAAGGGCTTAGGGGAATTTGCAGACCAAGCGCCTTTGCCCTCACCGCATGACATGCGAGAATGCGTTCTCTTTTTTTCCCCTCTCGATGGTTAATCACGCGCAATGACTGCACAACTAATCGACGGCAAATCGATCGCCGCCAGCCTGCGCCAGCAGATCGCCCAACGGGTCAACGAGCGTCGCCAGCAGGGCCTGCGCACGCCTGGCCTTGCGGTGATCCTGGTCGGCAGCGATCCCGCCTCTCAGGTTTATGTCTCGCACAAGCGTAAAGACTGTGAAGAGGTCGGCTTTCTTTCCCAAGCCTATGACCTGCCTTCCGAAACCACTCAGCAAGCGCTCACCGATCTGATTGATCGCCTGAACGACGACCCGGCAATCGACGGCGTCCTGCTTCAACTTCCGCTGCCTGAACACCTGGACGCGTCGAAACTGCTGGAGCGCATTCGTCCAGACAAGGACGTCGACGGTTTCCATCCTTATAACGTCGGTCGCCTGGCCCAGCGCATTCCCCTTCTGCGTCCATGCACCCCCAAAGGCATCATGACCCTGCTGGAAAGCACCGGTGCCGATCTGTACGGCATGAATGCCGTGGTGGTCGGGGCTTCCAACATTGTTGGCCGCCCGATGGCCATGGAACTGTTGCTGGCCGGATGCACCGTGACCGTCACTCACCGCTTCACCAAGGATCTGGCCGGTCACGTCGGCCGTGCCGATCTGGTGGTGGTCGCCGCCGGTAAACCGGGCCTGGTCAAGGGTGAATGGATCAAGGAAGGCGCGATCGTGATCGACGTTGGCATCAACCGCCAGGAAGACGGCAAGCTGGTTGGTGACGTGATTTACGAAACCGCCCTGCCCCGCGCTGGCTGGATCACACCGGTACCAGGCGGTGTCGGCCCGATGACCCGCGCCTGCCTGCTGGAAAACACGCTGTACGCAGCGGAAACCCTGCACAGCTGAGTCCCGGCGCGTCGATAACCAGCGGTTCAAGGAACCCCGCCAATGGCGGGGTTCTTTTTGTCTGCAACAAAAGCGCGACCATCCGCCGGAAAATGACTTTTTTTTCATGTTTTACAGGACTTTCGCCTGCTGCTTGAACAACCATCGACAGTTATTCAGCCATACTCCAGAATGTCGCGCTTTTTACGAAATAGCCCGTTACAAACGGCTTATCAACACTTTATGAGTCTGCCAGCGTGAAAATTCGTCTTTCTATCCTGAGCCTATTTTTTGCAGTCGCAGGGACTTTAATCGCGCCGACCGCCAACGCTGGCGAAACCACAGCCGCGCCTCGAGATACGACACGACTCAAGCTCGCCTCCGGCAGTACGCTGCTGATGGATATGCAGACCAACAAAGTCATTTACGCCAACAATCCGGACGTTGTGGTACCGATCGCGTCCGTCAGCAAGCTGATGACTGGCCTGGTGGTGGTTGAAGCCCGCCAGAACATGGATGAATACATCAGCATTAACATCCGCGACACCCCGGAAATGAAAGGCGTGTATTCGCGGGTCAAGCTCAACAGTGAGATGCCGCGCCGGGAAATGCTGCTGATTGCGCTGATGTCTTCGGAAAACCGTGCCGCCGCGAGCCTGGCTCACCACTACCCGGGTGGTTACGCGGCGTTCATTGCCGCGATGAACGCCAAAGCCAGGGCACTGGGCATGACCAGCACCCACTTTGTCGAGCCGACCGGCCTGTCGCCACGCAACGTGTCCACCGCCCGCGACCTGAGCAAACTGCTGGTCGCCGCTCATAAGCACCCGATGCTGACCGAGCTCAGTACCACCAAGGAAAAAACCGTGTCGTTTCGCAACCCCAACTACAGCCTGGGTTTTCGCAATACCGACCATTTGGTCCGCAAGCCGGACTGGAACATCGAACTGACCAAGACCGGCTTTACCAATCCGGCCGGTCATTGCCTGGTACTGGTCACCCACATGGCTAATCGCCCGGTTGCCCTGGTCATTCTCGATGCCTATGGCAAGTACACGCACTTTGCCGACGCCACACGCATTCGAAACTGGGTCGAAAGTGGTCGCAGCGCGGATGTGCCTTCGGTGGCTTTGCAGTACAAGTCGGACAAGAATCTCAAGCAACGCCAAACCGGCGTTATTGAGGCGTCGAAGTAAAACCGCTATTCCAGTAAACAAAAAGCCCCGAACATTCGGGGCTTTTTCATTTCACTCAGTCATTGGGCAACGGCATCTGATCGTCGTCGGGGATGCCATCGCCGGCGCTCGGATCGTGCCGACCGTTGGGCCGTTCGGTTGGTGCTACAACAGGACGCGCCAGCGGATCGCGCATCGGACTGTCCGGATTCATCACCGGGTTCACGTCCTGTTCCGGCGTGGTGGGGACGGTTTCCGGACGTTTGTCGTCGAAACTCGAATCGGTAGACATGCACACCTCCATTGAACCTGGTTTGAACCTAAGGTTTGAGATCACCCAGCGGATCGTAAGGCTTGGCGGGCGCCTTGGAATTGTCGTCCGGCTTCACGTCCCGGGGCGCCTTGGCCGGCCCCGTGGGATCGACCTGAGGGTCGCTGACGTCCGGAGAGTCGGGATCAAACCCCAGGTCATCACCGGAGGAATGCTCGGATGAGTGCGGGCCGTCGGGCGTATTGGAATGAGCCATGGGCGCCTCCTGAATCACGGCCCGAAAAATTTCGGGCCCGTACAGATAAGAGGCTGAAAACTACCAGCGGTGCCCGGTGGGTGACGAACGGAGTCAACGGGCAGCGAGCGCCTTTTTCGCTTTGGCGGCCGCCTGTTCCTGCCCGGCCTGAGCCAGATCCTGCGCAGCCTTCAGCCAGCGCTGCTGATCGACCTGAGCCGGAATCTGTGTCGGGTTCTGGATCAACACCGCCCAGCCTCCTGCATCTTTGAACGACGACTCGAAGGCGCTGAAGCTCATCAGCTCGTGGCGATTCATCCCGGCGCGCAGCAGGACAGTCTGTTTCTGGCGGTTGTAACCGGAGAGAATGGCATAACGCGGTTCAGCCCACAGCGCCGAGCCCTCGGTGAAACGAACCATCACCGGATACCCTGCCGCCACCTGGGTCAGCAGGGCCGGCAGTGTGCTGTCGAGGGGATAGACAACCATGCCGTACTCGCGGGCAAGGTTTTGCATGTTCTGTTGCAACTGCGCTTCACCTCCCGGCAAATGCAGGGGTTTGTCGAGCAGACCTGGCGTGATCACGATCCCTTGCTGGGACAACAGGCTGGCCAGCACCTGCGGCCCGCTTTGATAGGCCTCGCCACGGTAGAACCGACCACTGAGCTCGACACGCTCCGGCAGACGCTTGATCTCGGGCGCAACACTGCCGGCGCACCCGGCGAGGCTCGCGATGCAGCCGGCAATCAGTGCCGTGGAAACAACTCGTGAAAACACCCTTGCCATCATCACTCCCTTGTTCAGGTTCCAGGCAAACACAGGCCCGGCTTGACCGCGATCATAGGGTGCCACGCCCCGGCGGTATAGCCTCAAGCACCAGTTAAGTGAATTCGATAGAGCGAACTGGTTGATCACAGTCGACCTTCGGTCAATAGCCTGAAATACAGCAAGGACTAGACTGTCATCTGAAGAGAGCGATAAGCGAAGAGTACGCTGCCGCGGGGCAAAGAGGAGGCACTGATGAGCCTGGTGATGATCATTGCAATGTTGGTTTGCGGCTGGTTGGCCGTGGCCGCCGCCATGTTGTGGGGCGTGCTGCGCATTGCCCGTCGGCACCACCATCATCCCCCTGCTCAACCGGCGCCTCTGGTGAAAACCGAAGAGTCGTCCGCCCGACATGCCAACGCCCACTGAGCAAAACTCCCCTGTAAACCAAAACGGCCGCCTGCACTCCATGGAGTTCAGGCGGCCGTTTCTGTTCGGTGAAGATCAAGCCTGGGCGGTAAGCCGCTTCTGCCTGTTTCTGCGCATCATGTTCAACACTTCGATCGCCGCCGAGAATGTCATCGCCGCATACACATAACCTTTCGGTACATGGGCGCCGAAGCCTTCGGCAATCAGGGTCATGCCGATCATGATCAAAAAGCCCAGGGCCAGCATCACCACCGTCGGGTTTTCGTTGATGAACTTGGCCAGGGGATCAGCCGCCAGCAACATCACCAGTACCGACACCACCACCGCGATGATCATGATAGGCAAGTGCTCGGTCATGCCGACAGCGGTGATGATGCTGTCGATGGAGAACACCATGTCCAGCAGCAGGATCTGCCCGATCGCTGCGGCAAAACCCAGGGTCACGGTCGAAGTAGCCGATTTCGGATCTTCCGGTGCCGGGTCCATGCTGTGATGGATTTCAGTGGTCGCCTTCCACAACAGGAACAGGCCACCGGCGATCAGGATCATGTCCTTCCAGGAAAACGCGTGGCCGAGAATTTCGATCACCGGCGCAGTCAACTGAACAATGAAAGCGATGGTGCTAAGCAGGCCCAAACGCAGGATCAGCGCCATGCCGATACCGATGCGCCGTGCCTTCTGCCGATTCTGCAGGGGCAGTTTGTTGGTCAGGATCGAGATAAAGATCAGGTTATCGATCCCGAGGACGATCTCCATCACTACCAGGGTGGCCAGGGCGACCCAGGCAGTAGGGCTTGCAGCAAGTTCTAAAAGGTATTCCATGGGTCAGTCCTGACTCGTTAAACGTTTAGATTTCCTGGGATGTGGATTCAGCTTGTTGCGCATCTTTTTCCGCTGGCTCTTTCTTGGTGATCAAGCCGCCAGTGGCATCGCTGAGCGCTTGTTCGGCGGCCTTGTGGGTGTCGTCGATCGCCTGTTTGGCGCTTTCGGCAGCCTTGCCCATCAACTGTTGAGCGCTTTTCTCGGCCTGGTCGCAACCGGCCAGTAGCAGTAAAGACGTAAACAACAGCGCCGTGGTTTTAAGCTTCATGATGCTTTCCTCGATAGAACGAACAGGCCCAACCGATGGCCCGTTGATAGCGAAGCATTCTAGGGGGAGTGATACTTCAGGAAAATTCGTATTTTTACCGAGTATACTTCGGTTTTTACGAACACTTTTCAAATGACATGCTGGGCTTTTAAAACGCGGGGATATGTATGTTGAATTACCGGCAGTTGCACTATTTCTGGGTCGTGGCCAAAACCGGCAGCATTGTCCGCGCCTGCGAGCAACTGAACCTGACCCCGCAAACCATCAGCGGGCAGATTTCGCTGCTGGAGCAGACCTATGGCATCGAGCTGTTTCGCCGGGTCGGCCGGCAGCTTGAACTGACGGAAGCCGGGCGCCAGACCCTGCCCTACGCCGAGCAAATGTTTCAACTGGGTGGCGAGCTGGAGCTGATGTTGCGGGCTCAACCCAATGAACAGCAGATTCTGTTCCGTGTCGGCGTGGCCGACGTGGTGCCCAAGTCCATCGTCTATCGCCTGATCGCGCCGACCATGGAGCTGAGCGAGCCGCTGCGCATCACCTGCCGCGAAGACAAACTGGAGCGTTTGCTCGCCGACCTGGCAATCCAGCGCCTGGACCTGGTGATTTCCGACAGCCCGATGCCGTCCCACCTGGATATCAAAGGCTACAGCCAGAAACTCGGCGAATGCGGGATCAGTTTCTTTGCCACCGCGCAACTGGCAGCACGCTACGGCGAGGATTTCCCGCGCAATCTGCACGGCGCGCCCTTACTGATTCCCGGCCCGGAAACCGTGGTGCGCAACCGCTTGCAGCGCTGGTTCGCCGATCAGCAGATCCAGCCGCAGATCGTCGGCGAGTTCGACGACAGCGCGTTGATGCAGGCCTTCGGGCAGTCCGGCAGCGGAATCTTCATCGGGCCGAGCGTGATTGCCGATGAAGTGAAACGCCAGTGTGGCGTCGAGGTGATCGGCCAGACCGACGCGGTGAGCGAGTCGTTCTACGCCATTTCGGTGGAGCGCAAGGTCAAGCACCCGGGTATTGTCGCCATTACCGAAGGTGCCCGACGCGAACTGTTTACCGCAATGTGACGCCTAGGCGCAGACCTCACGGGGTTTGAAGGTCATCAGCGCCATTGCCAGCAGAATCGAGGCCAGGATGAATCCGGCCGCGGCGAAGCCCAGTCCTTGCAGGCCGACGCTGTCGATCACCCGACCGCCGATCATCGCGCCCAGGCCAATGCCGAGGTTGGCCCCGGCAATGTTCAGCGAAGCGGCAAACGCCGGTGCCTCGGGCGCAGCTTTCATCAGGCGCACATGGCTGACCAGGAACAACGCGGCCTGGGTCACGCCCCAGATACCCATGGCCGCGGCCAGTCCGAGGGGCGAATGAATGTTAGGCACCAGTGTCACCAGGCCGGCAATCATGAATGCACAGAACATCATCGAAGCCATCAGCGGATGGCGATCCACCGCCCGCCCGCCCAGGGAGTTGCCGATCAACCCAACCGCACCGAAGCCCATCAGGCACCAGCCGACCAGGGTACCGTTAAAGCCGGCCAGACGCTCGAGGATGTCAGCCAGGTAGGTGTAAGCGGTGAACATGCCGCTGAACACCACCACCGACAGCAATACATGTCCCTGCATCAAAGGACTGCGCAGGATCTTGAACTGCGAAAGGAAGCTGACCTGATGCTGATGCAGGCTGGTTTTCGGCAAGTAGATAAACAGCAGTAACGCCTTGGCAAACGCGATGAGTGCCAACAGGCCGAAAGCGCTTCGCCAGCCGAACGCATCGGAGATCAGTGTGCCCACCGGAATGCCGAACACCGTGGCACAGACGATGCCGAAGCCGATTTTGGCGATGGCGCGCCCGGCGTAGTCCGGCCCGACAATGTCCACCGCCGTTTCACTGGCCAGCGCCCAGAACACTGGCAGCCCCAGTGCAGGAACCAACCGGGCGAACGCCATTACCCAGATATTCGGCGCCAGCGCGGCCAGGGTATTGGCCAGGCCGAACAGGATCAGCACCGAAATGAACAGCTTGCGCCGCTCGAAACGGGCGAAATACGCGGTGAGGAACGGGCCGAACGCGGCAACGGTGAAGGCAAACAGGGTCACCAGCAGACCGGCCTGCGGGATGCTGACATCCAGGTCCCGGGCGATGGCCGGCAACAGGCCGACAATGATGAATTCCGTGGTCAGCACCGTGAAACCGGCGGCGGACAACAGAAGGATGGGCAACAACCGCATGCAAAACTCCAGAAAACAACAACAGCAGTGATAGCCCGAAGGCCCACTGGCAGACATGAAAATGAGGATGGCGAAGCTTAACAGAGTGACCGCAAAGGCGGTTGCACGAACCTGCAAAAAGCGCTGATGCCTGAGCGGCACTTCGTCACAGGCCTGAAGGATCGGTCCTACGCTGTGATAAAATCCGCGCCCTGAAAAACGTACACCCTGTATTCCACCTCTCGGTTTCCCGCCCGCGGCCTGCCCTTTTTGTGCTGCAAACCTGCGAAAACCCTGCATTTTAAAAAAAACATCAGAGATGCCGTTTTTATGAGCGCTTCATCCTCCTCGCTATTGCAACGCCTGAAACGCACCAGCCTGGTCACGCAAATCGTTATCGGCCTGATCGCCGGTATTGCCCTGGCCCTGTTTGCGCCTGAGATAGCCAAATCCAGTGCATTCATCGGCAAGGTCTTCGTCTGCGCCCTGAAAGCAGTCGCGCCGATCCTCGTATTTGTGCTGGTCATGGCCTCGATCGCCAACCACAAGCACGGCCAGGAAACCCATATCCGCCCGATCCTGTTCCTGTATCTGCTGGGTACCTTCGCTGCGGCCGTGGTAGCAGTGGTTGCCAGCATGATGTTCCCGTCGAGCCTGGCGCTTTCCACCCACGACGTCGCGGTGACAGCGCCGGGCGGTATCGGCGAAGTCCTGCAAAGCCTGCTGTTGAGCGTTGTGGATAACCCGGTCAGTGCACTGATGAACGCCAACTTCATCGGCATCCTCGCCTGGGCAATCGGCATGGGCATTGCCATTCGCCACGCCGGCGACACCACCCGTGAGGTGCTGGGTGATCTGTCCAACGGCGTGACCCTGATCGTTCGCCTGGTGATTCGCTTCGCCCCACTGGGCATCTTCGGCCTGGTGGCCTCGACCCTGGCCACCTCGGGCTTCGGCGCGTTGATCGGTTACGCGCACCTGCTGGCAGTGCTGCTCGGTTGCATGCTGTTCGTGGCGCTGGTGATGAACCCGGCCATCGTGTTCTGGAAGCTGCGTCGCAACCCTTATCCGCTGGTGCTGACCTGCCTGCGCGAGAGTGGCATCACCGCGTTCTTCACCCGCAGTTCGGCCGCGAACATTCCGGTCAACCTGGAGTTGAGCAAGCGTCTGGGCCTGCACGAAGACACCTACTCGGTATCGATCCCGCTGGGCGCGACCATCAACATGGCTGGCGCTGCAATCACCATCACCGTGCTGACCCTCGCGGCCGTGCACACTCTGGGCATTGCCGTGGATATTCCGACGGCCATTCTGCTGAGCGTCGTTGCGGCGATCTGCGCCTGCGGCGCGTCGGGCGTGGCGGGTGGTTCGTTGTTGCTGATACCGCTGGCGTGCAGCCTGTTCGGCATTCCGAGCGAGATCGCCATGCAGGTGGTGGCGGTTGGTTTCATTATTGGTGTGTTGCAGGACTCGGCGGAGACGGCGTTGAACTCGTCCACCGATGTGCTGTTCACCGCGGCGGCTTGCCTGGGTGAAGAAGAGAAAGCCGAACGCCTGGTCTGATCCAAAATCCTTTGTGGGAGCGAGCAGGCTCCCACAGGGTCCGCCGTTTAGAAGACCATTATGAAAAAGCCCCCGCAACCTCAGGCTGCGGGGGCTTTTTTGCGTCTGGACGGTTTAGATCGCGCCCATGTAATCGCGCTTGCCCACTTCCACACCGTTATGACGCAGCAGTGCGTAAGTGGTGGTGACGTGGAAGAAGAACTGCGGCAGGCCATAGGTCAGCAGGTAGGACTGGCCAGAGAAGCGCTTCTCTTTCGGGGTACCCGGACGGGTCACGATTTCGATGCCTTCCTTGCCGTTGATCTGCTCCGGCGTGAACTCGCCGATGAAGGCCAGGACCTTCGCGATCAGCGCTTGCAGCTCGGCGAAGGTGGTTTCAGTGTCGTCGTACTTTGGCAGCTCGACTTCGGCCAGGCGCGCAGAAACACCCTTGGCGAAATCAACGGCGATCTGCACCTGACGCACCAGCGGGAACATGTCCGGGTATAGGCGAGCCTGCAGGAAAGCGTTCGGGTCGATGTTCTTGGCGGTGGCGTGGGCTTCGGCTTTTTTCAGCACGTCACTGAGGGCGTTCAGCATTTGCTTGAAAACAGGGACGGAAGCGTCGTACAGGGAAATGGTCATGGCAGTCTCGTGAAGTGGCAGGTGGGAAACGTGGACCGATTATAGCCATGCCCGCCCCTCCTGCGGCTTGTCTTTTATCCAGCAAGGATTAGGCTAGGCGGCTTCGACGGCATGCTTGAACGGCATAGGGAAAGCGCGATGAGCACAGAACAAGAACAGACCTTCGACGAGCCGCGGCTCAACAGCACGGAAATCCGCATTCTCGGCTCGTTGATCGAGAAGCAGGCCACCAGTCCGGAAACCTATCCGCTGACCCTCAATGCCCTGGTGATCGCCTGCAACCAGAAAACCAGTCGCGAACCAGTGATGAACCTGACCCAGGGCCAGGTCGGCCAGAGCCTGCGCGCCCTCGAAGGCCGAGGTTTCACCCGGCTGGTGATGGGTAGCCGCGCCGATCGCTGGGAACACAAGGTCGACAAGGCACTGGAACTGGTGCCGGCACAGGTGATTCTGACGGGGCTGTTGTTCCTGCGCGGCCCGCAGACGGTCAACGAACTGCTCACACGCAGTGGTCGCATGCATGAGTTCGAAGACACTGAACAGGTTGTGCATCAGCTGGAGCGCTTGATCGCTCGTGGTCTGGCGCTGTTGATCCCGCGTCAGGCCGGTCAGCGTGAAGACCGCTACATGCACGCACTGGGCGATCCGGCGGATATCGAGGCGATTCTTGCAGCGCGGCAGAACCCGGTAGAACGAGGCGGTGGCAGCGGTGTTTCGGTTGAACGGATCGAAGAGCTTGAGGCGCGGATTGCGGCGCTCGAGGAGCGTCTGTCGCGGCTTGAATAAAGCGACCTGGCCGAGGCATTGGTGCTGGTTGTACCGGCGCCATCGCTGGCAAGCCAGCTTGTAAGAGCGAGCATGCTCGCGAAAAACCTGAGAACACCGGGGGGTGTCAGGCTTCCCGCGTCAGCGTTCACGACCATCGCGAGCATGCTCGCTCCTACAGTTTGATCTTCTGCGAATGCGAGGCCTGTGGCCGCCACAGATCCCTTGTAGGAGCGAGCATGCTCGCGAAAAACCTGAGAGCGCCGGGGGGTGTCAGGCTTCCCGCGTCAGCGTTGACGACCATCGCGAGCATGCTCGCTCCTACAGAATGGGAGGAGTGTAACCGCCATAGAGTCCTCCCACAGCTGACTTGGCTGGATCACAGATGTGCAATCCAGCCCGGAACTTGTGGGAGCGGGCTAGCCCGCGATGGCGTCGGCACGCTCAATAAGCCGCCAAGCCCTCAACCACGGGCAAACGCCACGGCTTTTTGGAACTGTTCGTCTGTCGGCCGCACGCCGGTGTAGAGCACAAACTGCTCAAGCGCCTGGATCGCGATCACTTCCAGCCCGGTGATCATCCGCTTGCCTGCGGCGCGAGCCTGCACGATCAGCGGTGTTTCCGAGGGGATCGCCACCACATCAAAGACAGTCTCGGCATGTGCGATTACGTCAGCCTCGAATGCCAACTGGCCGGCTTCCGGTCCGCCGTCCATGCCTACCGGGGTCACGTTGATCAGCATCTGCGGACGCTGCTCACCCAACTCGGCTTGCCACCGATACCCCAACGAGTCTGCAAGCGCCCGCCCGGCACCCTCGTTACGGGCCACGATCAGACCATTGCTGTAGCCGCCATCACGCAAGGCACTGGCCACCGCCTTGGCCATGCCACCACTGCCGCGCAGGGCAAAGGTCGAATCCTTGGGTACTTCATGGGTTTGCAGCAACTGCGCAACGGCGATGTAGTCAGTGTTGTAGGCCTTGAGATGGCCATCGGTATTGACGATGGTGTTGATCGACTGAATCGCCGCAGCCGAGGCATCCAGCTCATCGACCAGGGCGATGCTGGCTTCCTTGAACGGCATCGACACGCCGCAGCCACGAATACGCAGGGCGCGGATACCGGCGACAGCACCCGGCAGGTCGTGGCTGGCGAACGCTTTGTAATAGAAGTTCAGGCCCAACTGCTCATACAGATGATTGTGGAAACGCAGGCCAAAGTTCCCGGGGCGTGCCGACAGGGACATGCACAGCTGGGTGTCTTTGTTGGGGTTCATCTGCATGCAAAGCTCCTTCAAAAGCACTTTCGGATGGACGGGATTAGCCAGCCCATCGAGTTCTGTTCGATGATATTGACCTGCCTGTGCGAACCGGCACACACCGGTCAGAAAGTCGGTCCAGACCTTACACAAAATTTACCCAATGGCTGTGCTGAATTTCGAAAAAAAGCTGTCTTAGTAGTATCCCCGCGACATTCCTTGGGTCTGTTGCAGACACAAGCGCCGGGTCGCAGATCGAGGAACCATCATGATCAGTCGAATCCCCACAGTAGCCTTGCTGATCGGCGCACTCGCCGTCGCAGGACAGGCGCAAGCCCATGGCGGCGGTAATGATGCGGCGGTGTTCGGAGCGATCGTCGGTACTGCCATCGTTGGCTCAGCCCTGATCAACGCCAACCGGCCGGTCTATGTGGCGCCGCAGCCGGTCTACGCCCCACCGCCACAGGTCTACTACCAGCCTCCCCCACCGGTTTATTACCAGCCGGCACCGGTCTACGTGCAACAACCGGTCTACTACGCTCCGCCGCCAATATATTACGGGCCACCCCGTGGTTATTACGGACCACCCAGAGGTTATTACGGCCCGCCCCGTGGTTACTATCGCGCCCATTACGGTCGCTGGTAACGCATCATCAAGCCCCGTATTGAGAGCGTAATGCTGTTCACTTAAGCATGGGGTTGTTAAAAACTGGATTGGGGGGATATCCATTGCTGCGGTAACGGCCACCTAGGGTTTCGCTCTTACAGCGAGTCACTTTTGGAAGAGCCCAAAAGTAACCAAAAGGCTCTTGCCCCACCACTCGGTGCCTCGCTGTGGCTCGGCATGCCCTCTCTCCAGCATTGCTCCGTGGGTCGCCGCGATGGGCCATCCCTGGCCCAGCGCGGCTAAACCGGCGTCCTGCCGGTTTCCCCTCTGCGCAATGCCTGCGTTCGGCCATCGTGGTTTAACGGGGCGCCCAAATCTAAAGCCAAAGCGAGGCGGCCTGACAGCCGACCTGAATTCTAGTGAGCACGTTCCCCTGTAGGAGCGAGCTTGCTCCCACAATTGGATCGTAGACAGGTCCCTTAATCAGGTCGGCTGTCAGGCCGCCTCGCTTTGGCTTTGGCTTTGGCTTTGGCTTTGGCTTTGGCTTTGGCTTTTGATTTTCTTGCCCCCTCGAGAGGCCGAGTGGAGGTTCTGCGCAGTGGGCAACCCGGCATGGATGCCGGGTTAGCCGCGCAGGGCCAAGGATGGCCCATCGCGGCGGGCCCACGGAGCAGGACCGGAGCGAGGGCATGCCGAGCCTAGGCGAGGTACCGAACGTCAGGGGCAAGAGCCCTTGGTTACTTGGGGCTTTTCCAAGTGACTCGCTGTAAGAGCGAAACCATAGGTGGCCGTTACCGCAGGAATGGATATACACCTAATCCAAATATCCACCTGGAGCCCTCCAACCTAAAGTGAACAGCATTACGTGTTGAGAGCGGGGCTTTTATTCCCGTTCGTCGCCGGAAGTCTGGATCCATCTCGTCAAGGTCGCTATCGGGACAATGCCCGGGGTGCTGGTTGGCAAGAATAATTGATCACTCTTTTGGCCCGCGTCACAAACGGTCATATTAATGTCACAAAAGATCCGCAAGCTCGGATCTGTCCGTCGATAACAGGTCAATAAAAACAAGGACGACCCCATGCCAACCCAAAACCCGCACCGCAACGCCGGCCTGTGCACCTCCAGCAAGGTCTACGACGCCCTGACCGAACTCAAGCACCTGGAAGGCCATCGCAGCGCCAAATTTCTTTCGCTGCTGACGCAAAACCTGGTGCGCAAAGGCCTGCTCAACGAGCAGGAAGTGGTGCAAATGCTCGATCAGGTCGTCAACTGATCGACAGCCGGTCTTTTACCCTCACTGGCGTCAATGACCACTATTGAAAACGTTGATTTTCGGTGAGAGCGCCGGGGCCTTAAGGTAACTCCACAGATTGATGGAGGTACCTATGATGTCTCAAGTCCAGATCATGTCCGTTATCGGTAGCGCGGTTCCCGCACAACTCAGAAACCTGGGCATGCTCGCCTGCTGGTACCTGGTTCAGGATGGCGAGCCAATCAGTGGTCCGCTGACCTCGCTGCCCGCCGCCCGGGCACTGTCGCAACGCATTGGCACAGGCCAGTCCGGCAAACTCAGTGCTTAAGGCAACTGCACCCGCGGTTTGGTTTCGATGAAAATGGCCCAGCTCGACATGAACAGGGCCGCAATCAATGGGCCGATGACAAAGCCGTTGAGACCGAAAACCGCCAGGCCACCCAAGGTCGAGATCAAAATCATGTAGTCGGGCATCTTGGTGTCCTTGCCCACCAGGATCGGGCGCAGCAGGTTATCCACGAGGCCAATCACGAAGATCCCGAACAAGGTCAGCACCACCCCTTGCCAGATCGCCCCGCTCAGCAGGAAAAACGCCGCCACGGGTGCCCAGACGATCCCCGCACCCACCGCTGGCAGCAACGACAGGAACGCCATTAGTACCGCCCAAAGCAACACGCTGGGGATGTCGAGAAACCAGAAAATCAACCCACCCAGTGCGCCCTGCGTGACAGCGACGAGCAGGTTGCCCTTCACCGTGGCCCGCACCACCCGATTGAACTTGAGCTGTAGACGTCGTTTCTGCTGATCTTCCAGTGGTACGGCGGCACGCACCTTGCGCGCGAGCTCCGGGCCATCGCGCAGGAAGAAGAACAGCATGTAGAGCATGATGAAAAAGCTGACGATGAACTCGAACGTACCCTGGCCAAAACTGAACGCCTTGGTGGCCAGGACCTGCCCGCCGGTCATCGCGCTTTTGACGATTTTCTCCCGCAACCCATTCAGCTCACCTATGCCGAACCGGTCGAGCAAATTCTGGAAGTATGCCGGCAGACTGTGCTTGAACTGCGCCACATAGCCGGCAATGTCCAGCTCGCCGCTCTCGATGCGCTTGTACAGCGCCGCGCCTTCCTGCACCAGCAAGGTGCTGATGGTAATCACCGGCAGGATCGCGATCACCAGACATATGCTCAGGGTGCACAGCGACGTCAGGTTGCGCTCCCAGCCGAATTTCAGCTGCAACCGATGCTGCAAGGGCGCAAAGAGAATGCCGAGAATGACCGCCCAGAACACCGCGCCGTAGAACGGCAGCAGAATCCAGACAAATGCAACGCTCACCAGTGTCAGCAATACCATCAATGATTTGTCTTGTAGCGTCTCTTTACTCATATCCGATCCATGTCAGTACACCCGGACGTAAAACGCAACGCCCTGATGCTTAGTCCGCCACGGTTCGCGCGAGTGCCATCCGTTTGTTCTTCAAGCATAGATTCAGATCAACACCGGCCTATGACGCCCCCGCCACCGCAGGCGCCGCATACAGGACGCACCACATATTTTTTCAGGGTTTTTCATCGAGTCGAATTGCCTGGACAGGATGTTTTTCACAGCACGGGCCTTGGCGCGGCGGTTTACTGCACATTCAAGCTGCCGATAAGTGTTCGGGGCGATTGTCGCGGGAGAGCCCATGAGCCTGGTACGTCTGAGCAAACTCATTTCAGTGGGGTTTGGCATGGCCTTGGTTGCCTGCCTGATGACCCTGGCGCTGGATGAATACTTTGGTGAGCAGGCTGCGCAAGCCACGGATCGACGTCACCAGACGATCGTTGGCGTCTCGCGGATGGCCACCCTCAACCGTGAAATGACGCACCTCGCCCGTCTTTATGTAGGCACCGGCGATGAATTGTTTCTGAGCCAATACAACGAAAAATGGCAGAAAGGCCGGACATTCCACGGCATCACTCTGGATTTGCGCGCGATTGGCCTGAACGACTCAGAGCAAAAACTGCTGGATTTGGTCGAGACCATGGATACCAGGCAGACGAGCATGGAACGCATGGCAATGAAACAGAGCTTTCACGGCACGAGGGGGCCGTCATTGCTTGCCAGCACCACTTACGTCAATTCCGAGTGGGGTTTTGCTGTCGCGTTGGATCAACTGACCAGCTCAATTACCCTGCGTTTCAATAGTGACTTCGTTGCGGCTCGCAAAAAAGCGCAGTGGGCCAGCCAAATCAATGTCCTCATGCAGTTGATTACCCTGGGGGCGGGTCTGCTGGCGTTTCTGGTCATCCTGCGTCGGCAGTTGGTGACCCCCCTTCTGAGTCTTGCCGAACGCATGCGCCGGCTGCACGCCGGTGAAGATCCTGGGCGGCCGGAGCAGCGAAAGGGGCTCGCCGAAGTCGTGACCCTGGCCGAAGCAATCGATGCCTATGTGGACGTCAATGAAGAACTGCGCCGACAGCACTGGGTAAAAGAACTCCTCGGCGAGCTGATGCAAGCGTTGCAGTTATGCACCAGTCGGGAGGCCTTTGCGGCGACGCTGCAGCACAAACTGGGTGAATGCCTGGGTTGCCGGACGACGTTGCTGTTCGACGCAGAACCCTCTGGGGCGCGTACGGGCCAAGTGCACTACAGTCTGCCACTGCTGCAGGAAGGCCAGCAGCTGGCCAGCCTTGAAATCGACTTCGCCAACCGCCCGGATCCCGCCCAGCTGAAGTTTCTCGACAGCTTGCCCAACCGACTCGGTACGCTCCTGAGCTTGCTGGATCAACGCATTCACAATCAGCAATTGTTGCAACAGGCTCACCTGCAGGCCCGGCAACTGGAATCCCAGGCGGTGAAACTGCAACAACGCCAGCAGTCCCTGGAAACCACCGAGAGCTGGTATCGCAGCATCGTCGAGTTTGCCCCCAAAGCGCTGCTGGTGTTCGACGAACAAGGAGTGATCCTGGCTAACCAGCAGAGCGAAGCGACCTTTGGTTATGCCCCCGGCAGCCTGCTTGGCTTGAGCTACCGGGCACTGGTACCGGACAGCCAGTTTGAAGTCATTGAACACCTGCTCGAACGGGTGCGGCAGAAAAAGAAGCTCGGCACGCTCGAGCTGATTGCCCGTCGCGCTGACGGTAGCGAGTTCCCGGCCGAATTGCGCCTGTGTCTGCTGCCGGCGCGACAGAATCGAGGGCAATGTCTGTGCGTTGCGTTTCGCGATCTCAGCCAGCGCAAAGCTGAAGAGCGCAGGCTGCGTGAAGCACACGAACAGCAGGAGGCCATCGTTAACTCGGCGCCCTATGGCATTGCGCTGGTGCGAGGCATGCTCATCGCCCAGGCCAACTCGCGGCTGGACGAACTGCTCGGCTACGCCGTTGGCGAACAGCTTCAGCGCTCCCCGCTGATCTGGCTGGAGCACGTCATGCCGGCACAGATGATGATATCGTTCGAGGCGCAGGTGCGCGAGACGTTGAACCGTGGCGACATCTTTCAGCAGCGTTTGCAACTTTGCCGCAGGGACTCCAGTCGTTTCTGGGCAAGCATGAGTGCAAGGGCCATCAGCCCCGGCGACCTGTCCCGTGGCTCGATCTGGATCATCGAAGATATTTCCGCCCAGCAAGCGGCGGCCCAAGAGATGCAGCAGGCTCGGCAGCTGGCCGAGGAAAGCGCTCGGACCAAAGCCGAATTCCTCGCCAACATGAGCCACGAGATCCGCACGCCGATGAACGCCATCATCGGCATGACCTACCTGACCCTGAAAACGCAGTTGAGCGAACGCCAGCGCGACTACCTGAACAAGGTACAAAGCTCCAGCCGGCATTTGCTCGGTGTCATTAACGACATTCTGGATTTCTCCAAGGCCGAGGCCGGAAAGCTGCAACTGGAGGCCCGCGATTTCAGCCTGGCCCGGTTGCTGGAAGAAGCGCTGGACCAGGTACGTCCGCGTATTGCCGATAAAGGCCTGGATATGCGGCTGCATGTCGACGCAGATGTGCCGGAACGGCTGTGTGGCGATCCGCTGCGTTTGCGGCAAATACTGCTGAACTACCTCAGTAATGCGGTTAAATTCACCGAACGTGGGCAGATCCGGGTCCAGGTCAGCCTGCGTCAGGCCGGCCCGGGTGACGCCTTGCTTTGCTTCAGTGTCACCGACAGCGGCATAGGGCTCTGTGCCGAGCAATTGCCACACATATTCCAGAGCTTTGTGCAGGCTGATACCTCCACCACAAGGCGCTTTGGCGGCACGGGGCTCGGGCTGGCAATCGCCAGACAACTGGCCGAACTGATGGATGGCCAAGTGGGTGTGCAGAGCGTGCCGGGTGAAGGAAGCACCTTCTGGTTTGAGGTTCGCCTGCTGCTGGCCGGCGACACGTTCATTGAAGGCTCGTATGCCGCAGACCCTCTCAAAGATTGGCGAGTGACCGAGGGGACTCGTGTTTTGCTGGTCGAGGACAACAAATTGAACCAGCAGGTGGCCGCCGAAATCCTGCAGGCGGCAGGTTGTCAGGTAGATATCGCGGCTGATGGCAGTCAGGCGTTGAACCTGTTGGCCGGCGAGCGCTATGACCTGGTGTTCATGGATATGCAGATGCCGGTGCTCGATGGCCTGGCCGCCACCCGCCTGCTGCGTCAGCTGCCCGGGCTCGGCACACTGCCCGTCATCGCGATGACCGCCAATGCCGGCAAAGATGATCATGACGCCTGTCTGGCCGCGGGCATGAATGACTTTATCAGCAAGCCCTTCGAGCCGCAGACGCTCTATGCGGTGTTGCGGCGCTGGCAAACCGGGCCACAGGCCCGAGACAAGCTCGCCCTGGAGGTGGATGTTCCAACACAGGTGCACCGCGCGCATGCGTGCCTGGAACTTAAAGGTGTAGACATGGACGCCGGACTGCGCCGGACAATGGGTCGGCATAACCTGTATACGGACTTGCTGCGCAGCTACCTGACAGACCAGAGCGAGTTGCTCAAACAACTGGGCGCGGCCCTTGCGGCGGGCGAACGGGACAGAGCCGAACTGTTGGCCCATAGCTGCAAAGGCGCGTCAGCGACCATCGGTGCTGATGCCGTCGCGCAAGCGGCCAATCAACTGGAGCAGTCACTGCGCGCAAAGAGTCCGCAGGAAGAGCTGCAAACCTGTCTTCAGGCGTTGTCTGAACCCTTGATGGCTGTGCTGGAGCAACTGCAGGAGAAACTTCCCGGTGAAGTGGAGACTGCACCGATCGTCGTGGATTTTGTCGAGTTGCAACGCATCTGCCGACAACTCGACAAGTTGCTGGGCGATTTCGATGCGCAGGCCGTGCCCTGTTTTTCCTCCCATGCCGCCTTGCTGCGGGACGCGTTCGCAAAGAACTACCAGCCCCTGGAAAGCGCTGTGCAGCGTTTCGATTTCGAGCAGGCGCAGGTTTGTCTCAACGAGGCCCTGCTGGCCTGTGGAACGGGTGCGATAAACAGTGAAAGTATCGCTGTTCAGAAGTTTTAAGCGTTTTTCACAACCCGGCCATCAGGCTCCAGCCCATTTCAGAGCAGATTCATGGAGGGCATGCGTTACTGCAGTCAGTTGGCAGAAGCGATGTCCGTTGATCTTTGCGTCGCGTTCACGCAGCAGCTATTGCCCCCGCTGCTTTACTGACATATCTGTGACCTCGTCACGAGGAAGTCCAGTTGAACAGTTCGATCCATACACCCACCGTGCTGGTGGTCGACGATATGCCGGCCAACCTGCGGCTGATCAGTGAGATGCTAAGTGAGCTTTATCACGTCAAGATCGCCATCAGCGGTGCCCAGGCCCTGCAGATCGTACAACGCACGATCCCTGATCTGATCCTGCTGGATGTGATGATGCCCGACATGGATGGCCATGAAGTCTGTCGTAGACTCAAGGCTGATCCGAACACACGTGAAGTACCGGTCCTGTTTCTAAGCGCCAGGAATCACCACGAAGATGAGTGCCTGGGTTTCGAGCTCGGCGCCACCGACTACCTGTTCAAACCGATCAACCCGCCTATCCTGCTGGCGCGGGTGCAGACACAGTTGCGCCTGAAGGCGACAACGGACCTGTTGCGTTCGCACAATGCCTATCTCGATGAGCAAGTGATGGCGCGAACCCGGGAGCTGCAAGCCACCCATGACGTGACCATCCTGGCCCTCGCCTCGCTGGCCGAGACTCGGGACAACGAGACCGGCAACCACCTGCGCCGCACGCAGCATTACGTGCGGATACTGGCGGAAGAACTGCGCGATCACCCGCGATTCAGTGCACATCTTGATGACGAGAGCATTGAACTGATGTTCAAGTCGGCACCACTGCACGATATCGGTAAGGTCGGGATTGCCGACCATATCCTGCTCAAGCCGGGGCGCTTCGAGCCAGCCGAATACGAGATCATGAAGAGCCACGCCCGGTTGGGTTATCAGGCCCTGGTCCATGCCGAGGAGCTGTTGGGCGCGCAAGTGCCTTTTCTGCGAATCGCCAAGGAGATCGCCCTGTGCCACCACGAAAAATGGGACGGCAGCGGCTACCCCAGTGGCCTTGCCGGTGATGCCATTCCCGTCAGCGCCCGCCTGATGGCGGTCGCCGATGTCTACGACGCGGTCATCAGTCGACGGGTCTACAAATCGCAAATGAGCCACCAGACCGCAGCGGCGATCATCCGCGACGGGGCCGGGCAACATTTTGATCCGGAGGTGGTAGCAGCCTTCATCACCCTGGAAAAACAGTTTGAGCAGATTGCCGAACGCTATGCCGACACCACTGACGAGGAGCCCCTTGAGGACAAGGCCGGCTAACGGCGGGTGAGTTACGGCAGAGTCAAGACAGCGGTGTTAGCAATCAGACCGGAGTAAAGATCATGAGTTGGGTCGTCAAGCACGCGCAGGTGATCAAGCGTATTTGCTGGATAACAGTGGCCGTTCTATCGATACTTACCGTGGTTGCCGTGGTCGATCGCTATCAACGCCAACAAATCATGCTGCTGGACAGCCAGCAGGCACTGTTGTCTCAACGAAGCGCCAGGGGTTACTCCGACCTGCTGAGCAATCTGCAGACCCACAAGTTGCAACAATCACTGCTGCTGGCAAATCCGCCTCCGCAGGGATGCCTGTCAGACGAGTTCATTGCCGGGCAGCAGCGATTCAATAAGACCCAGGCGGCGGATGTCGACGGGCTGTCACAACACACTTTGCGAGTACCGATTCACCAACTAGCACCTTTACCCAAGCCGCACGCGCCACGCATGAAAGTCAGCGGGGGCAGTTTGCACATGACCAGCGGACAACTCCTGGGCTATACCTGCGATAAGCGTTACGCAGTGATACAGGAAACGCAGACCCGCTTGGACCCACCTCCGCTGCTGCAGCCTCTGGCGTTGGGATCGGCGGTTTCCGAAGGGCTTGTCGTGCATGTTGCGTTGAACCAGGGTATGGGGCCAACCTTGTACTTCGACATTCGTTTCAACGCCGGCAAAGCAATCTATTTACCTGCCACCGGCACTGGCTGGCCGACCTCGCTGCCGGACCAGGTGCAAGGCGAAGAGCGCTTCTCGCGGCAATATGCGAATCTGCACCGAGAACTGCAAATGCGCATCTACAGTGGACCGCTGGCGCCGAATTTCCTCTCGCAGTTCCTCATTCTGAACGGCCAATGGTTGTTGCTGGCGGCCGGAATAGTTGTCTGTCTGCTGCTGATCAACTGGCTGGTGGCGCACCTGATCGATGCCATTGTGGTGCAACATCGCGAAGCCTCCCACGACTTTCTCACCGGTCTGTACAACCGGCGGGCGGCGATGGCGCTGGCTGAAACCGAATTGGCACGCGCCACGCGCAAGCCCGGGCCGTTGTGTGTATTGATGATGGACATCGACCACTTCAAACAGGTCAACGATACCTACGGCCACGACGGCGGAGACCAAGTGCTGAAGTTTTTCGCGCAGTTGCTCCGTGAAACGGTGCGGCAACCGGATCTGGTCGCCCGCATCGGCGGTGAGGAATTTCTCGTGGTGTTGCCCGACACCGACCTGAGCGGCGCGCAACAGATGGCCCGGCGTCTGCTGCAAGTGCTGCGCAACTCGACGGTGGACTATAACGGCAAGTGCTTCGGCATCACCTGCAGCATAGGTGTAAGCGCCTGGCATGGTTACGGGGATAGCCTTCAGAACTTGCTTGTGCGCGCCGACAAACTGCTTTATCAAGCCAAGCAGCAAGGCCGTGACCGCTATATCAGCGAGCCCCTGGCCGATTCTGCGCAGGTTGCGTAAGCCTGAACGCGAGCCTCGATGGTGCTCGTACCCCGGACTGCTTCAATGATCACCACCCTGCAGCAGCGATTTGCACACCCGATCAACCGATATGTTGGCTAAAGCTGGGAATGGACGCTTAACTCTAGAGGTCGGCGACACACACCCGACCTGCCTTCCTGCCACATACGAAAGGGTGCCATGGGCCAACTGCTGATTGATGAACACTTGGTGTTCGACGAGAGTAACTTCCTGTTGTTTCGCGTGGACGCCACGGATGAGGAGCCTTTGCGCCTGGGGGCAATTGCCAGCCGATGCCTGGCCATGATTCTCAGGTCCGAGGGCGCTGTGGTGCGCAAGCGTGAACTGATGGCCGGGGCATGGGGGCAATACGGCCTGGAAGTGACCGACAACAGCCTGGCCCAGGTTGTCCGGCAGTTGCGCGTGGCGCTTGAGAAACTGCAACCGGATCGGGAGTTCATCCAGACCTTGCCTCGTATAGGTTACAAGCTCGCCGATGGCGTGCGGGTCGATGAGTTGACCACAGCGCAAAAAACGGCGGCTGGCGCCGGCAGTGAAGTACCCCTCCCTGAAGCGCTTACTGTATTGCCCATGGCTGAGGCCCAAGACGAAGAAGTCGGGCATCCATCACTCATCAACATTCCAGCTTCGGAGCAACCTGCGCCAACGCAGCATCCGGTGCTTGCGACAGCGCGTCCAAGGCGATGGTATCTGTGGCTGGCGTTACCCCTGTGGGCAATCGGTGCCTTCATGCTAGGCAAAATCTGGCTGGCACCTTCGCAAGCAGTGGTGCTGCCAACGTTCAACGCTCCCGTCACCATTGATGATGTGCAGGTGCATCTGCCAGCTCAAGAGGTGCCGCCGCTGGAGGCTGCAGAGCTGGAACCGATGGTCCGGCACAGTCGAAAACTGGCGGGGCTGCTTGGTGTTGCGACGCAACATCTGCATTTGTACCTGTTGCCGTCCCGTCGTGGTGCAGATCAGATTCTCTGCGACGGTGAGATGGAAGCGTCCAGCAGTCGCTGCATTGGGGTACAACAACATGACTAGACGCGCGGAAAATGCAGCCTGGTGCCTGGCCTTCGTGCTGGCTGGTCTATTGGGAGTGGGACTGGCACACCTCGTTGGAAGGCAAGCCTCCGGCCCGGACCTTTGGTGCAACGGAGAAGGGGCTCACCAGGTGTCGTCGCAACAGCGTCCTGCGTGGATGACCACACGCTATCGACTGGACCTGAGGCCCACCGGCGTCAGTCATATGCGCCTGGTGGCGCAACTGATCGATGCCGACTCAGGGGCTGAACTCGGCACTATCCGTCGCAACAGTGCCTTTCGCGTGCAACAACAGGGGCACCGCTTGCAGCTCAATGTCGAGAGTAGCGCCAGAGGCGAAGCGGACAGTACGGCGCCTGAATTGTCGGGCACACTGGGCATGTTCATTTTCCGCTCGGACGGTAGCCTGAGTTACTGGATGCGGCCGTTGTCCGCGACCCGTTACCTGTTCGATGATGGTAACGACATGTTTGTTCTGTGCAGTAAGCGATGACGTCGTTTGTCGATCATCAGTAAATTGTCTAGATTTGGCTCCTCTGAAATCATGGAGCAAAGCCAATGACGGGCAAAATCAGACTCTCCACAATCACTCGCCTGGCGGCTGGCATCGCGCTGATTGGGGCAACCCAGTGTTTCGCCGAGCAACCGATAGAGACCCTGGTGAACGACGCGGTACGCCCGGTCATGCGCGACCATGGCATAGCCGGGATGGCGGTGGCTGTCACCCTGCACGGCAAAGCGCATTATTTCAATTATGGAGTGGCCTCCCGGGAAACCGGCAAGCCTGTCACGCCAGACACCCTGTTCGAGATCGGCTCGGTCAGCAAAACGTTCACCGCCACCCTCGCCGCCTACGCCCAGGCCAGCGGCAAGCTGTCGTTGTCCGATAAAGCCAGCCAGGTACTACCGGCCTTGCGCGGCAGTGCATTCGACAACATCAGTGTGTTGCAACTGGGCACCTACAGCGCCGGTGGCCTGCCGCTGCAATTCCCCCAGGATGCCGATGCGCCGGACAAGATGTTCGAATACTACAAAAAGTGGAAGCCGCTCTACCCCGCCGGCAGCCATCGCCAATACTCAAACCCCAGCCTCGGCCTGTTCGGTTATCTTGCCGCGCAAAGCATGGGGCAACCGTTTGATGCGCTGATGGAAAACACCCTGCTGCCCAAACTCGGTTTGCAGCACACTTTCCTCAAGGTGCCGCAGGCGCAGATGGCGCTCTACGCCCAAGGCTACAACAAGGATGACAAACCGGTACGAGTCGGGCCGGGGGCACTGGATGCCGAGGCTTACGGGATCAAAACCAGTGCGGCGGACTTGATTCGCTATGTCGAAGCAAACATGCATCCGGCGAGCCTGAAAATACCCATGCAGCGAGCCATCGAACTGACCCACAGCGGTTATTACACCGTCGGTGACATGACTCAGGGACTGGGTTGGGAGCTGTATCACTATCCGGTAACACTGGATCGGTTATTGGCTGGCAACTCGACGCAGATGGCCATGGAGGCGCACAAGGTTCAGTGGCTGAACCCGCCACAAGCGCAAGCGGACAATGTGCTGATCAACAAAACCGGATCGACGGGTGGATTCGGGGCTTACGTCGCATTCGTGCCGTCCAGGGACATTGGTATCGTGATCCTGGCCAACAAGAACTATCCCATTGCAGAGCGGATCAGGATTGCTCACACCCTGTTGACTGCGCTGGGCGACTGATCTTTTTCAAGACCAGATCCGCCAGCGCCTTTCCCACCAGCAAAATTCCATGTCGGATCAATCATCCGGCATTTGCGGCGGCTTGGCGGTCTTGGCCGCTTTGCCGTTTTTTGCGCCCTTGGTACCCTTGGCCGGTTCGGCCTCGGCGGGCGGTGTCACCACCGGTGGCGGCACGGCTTCTTTTTCCGCCGCCGGTAACTGATCGACAGTGCTGAAAATTTCCGTCAGTTCGATTGCGCCGGAATGATCCAGTTTCTTCTCGCCATCCTTGCCCACCAGAATGACTTTGGTCTGCGCACCTGCTCCCAGCTTCAGGGCACGGATCAGTGCCATCGTCGTCTGCGGGTCGAGGTCTTTACCGTCACGCTGGCCCATCGTGTTGATCACCGAATACAGCACCAGCTTGCGTTCGGAGAATCCCTGCTTGTTCGCAGGCTCCTCCAATGCCTTTTTAAGGCTGACCCAGGTCGGATCCACCGTGCTGGGTGCGATGACAATCAGGGAGCGGTTCCTGCCCTTTTCGATATCCAGTGGTGAATCGCCATCGGCGGCGAACAAGGTGCCGGTAAACGCCAGTAAAGTAGCCAGGGTCAGTGACCTGATGAGCATGCGCATCTCCTTTTGATATCCACGCTCTAATGATTGCGCATCGCGGCGATTGTTCCAGGTGACATACCGCAATTTGTGCTGCGTCTTGCCCCAAGCTTAGGTCAGGGCGGTCATTGCGCAACAGGCTGGGCCAGGGCTGAATCAGAACGCCAATTTGTAACCGATCAATACCAGCATGGTCGCCAGGCACGGACGCAACAGCTCATCGGAGATGCGCCCGGTCAAGTGGCTGCCCAGGTAGATTCCCGGCAACGAGCCGATCAGCAGGTAACCGAGCACGTGCCAGTCCATGTTGCCCATGCTTGCATGACCCAGGCCTGCAACCAGGGTCAGGGGTACGGCGTGTGCTATTTCCGTCCCCACAAGACGACGGGTCGGCAGCAGCGGATAGAGAATGAACAACGCCACGGTGCCCAAGGCGCCGGCGCCAATGGACGTCAGCGCGACCATGGTGCCAAGGACCAGGCCCGTGATGACTGTCAGGACATTCAGACGCGTGCCACTGGGGTTGTAGTTGCCACCGGCGCGTTTGTGAGCGAAATCGAGCAGGCGTTTCTTGAACAGAATGGCCAGCGCCGTGGCGAACAAAACGAAGCCCAGGGCCTGTTTGATGATCGCATTCATCGCATCGGGCGAGCTGTGCAAACTACTGAGGAACCACAACGTCAGCGCCACTGCCGGCACACTGCCCAGCGTCAGCCAACCGGTAATGGCCCAGTCGATATTGTTGTTCTTCCTGTGAACCAGCACGCCACTGGATTTGGTGATGGCCGCGTACAGCAGATCGGTGCCGACGGCCGTTGCGGGATTGATGCCGAACCACAGCAGGATCGGGGTCATCAATGACCCGCCACCGACGCCAGTCATGCCGACGATAAAACCCACCACCAACCCGGCAACGACTAACCCGATGTTCACTAAATCCATTGATACGTCCACATAGATCGCAGGGGAAATCCGGCCCGCAGCATAGCGATTTTTCTTATAACCAGTTATATCGATACGATCTATCTTTATTCCCCAAACACAGCCGCCCTCTTTGTGGGAGCGGGCTTGCTCGCCAAAGCGGTGTGTCATCCAATACAACTTTCGACTGACATACCGCCTTCGCGAGCAAGCCCGCTCCCACAGGCAATGCTGTTCACTTAAGCATGGGGTTGTTAAAAACTGGATTGGGGGGATATCCATTGCTGCGGTAACGGCCACTTATGGTTTCGCTCTTACAGCGAGTCACTTTTGGAAGAGCCCAAAAGTAACCAAAAGGCTCTTGCCCCACCACTCGGTGCCTCGCTGTGGCTCGGCATGCCCTCTCTCCAGCATTGCTCCGTGGGTCGCCGCGATGGGCCATCCCTGGCCCAGCGCGGCTAAACCGGCGTCCTGCCGGTTTCCCCTCTGCGCAATGCCTGCGTTCGGCCATCGTGGTTTAACGGGGCGCCCAAATCTAAAGCCAAAGCGAGGCGGCCTGACAG